>NZ_DBHIHF010000001.1:110348-156688 GCF_057248925.1 Stomatobaculum sp. | reverse complement strand
GCGGCGGAACCAGAAACGGCGGACACCGCGCGACCATCAGCCCGAACAATGTCGCACCGCTTCCGACGAACAACGCAAAGCCGTCCGAGCCGACAGTCGACAACAAGCCTGTCAAGTCCGAGCCGACCCCGCAGAAGAACGTGGACCGGCAGGGCGACAGTAAGTTTGCGGAGAAGAACAGCGGCAAGAAGCCGACCACAGCGCAGGGCACTGCGCTGCAGGGCAGAAAGCGCCGTCTCCCGAAGACCGGTGAGGCGCCGCTCGCGCTGAACTACGCGGGTCTTGCGCTCGGTATGCTGCTCGCAGGCTTCGCAGTCGCGAAGAAGAAAGAAGAGCGGTAAAGAGCCGAAGAGCTGGGAGAACCGGCACTAGCAGGAAAAAACAGGCAAGAAGAAAGGCGCTGTGCGAAAGCACAGCGCCTTTTTGCGTGCGGATGCCGGCAGAGCTTGCATGGACCAAAAAAAGGCCGCGCGTGCGCACGGCCTCTGAAACATTGGCTCTTACAGTCGCTTGATAAAGTGACCTTCGATGCTGACCTTCTCGTTGATGACGACAAAAGCCTGCGGATCGATGCTGTAAATCACAGTCTTCAGCTGGCGCACTTCGTACTTCGAGACGGCACAGAAGAGAACACGGGTCGCTTCATTCGTGTAAGCGCCATGCGCCCCCCAGGTGGTGACACCGCGTCCGAGCTGCTTCAGAATCGCTTCTTCGAGCGAAGTGTCTTTGCTCTTCGTGATAATCGTGACCAGAACATTGATGTTCTGGGTGTGCATTCTGTCCTCTGCGACCGTGCAGACTGCCGTGCAGATCAGAGAGTAGATGACAATCTGGGCATTGAAGAGGAAGAGGCAGATGCCGTACAGCACGACATTGACGCCAATGCCGACCTTGGCGACGCTAAAATCCTTTTTCCACTTGATGAGCAGAAGCGCAATGACATCCATGCCGCCGGCGGAAGCGCCGTTACGGAGCATGATGCCGAGACCGAAACCGGAGACCAGGCCGCCCACAATACAGGTCGAGAGCATGTCATCCATGACGTGAACCACGGGGATGATGGAGAGGAAGAAAGAAATCAGAGTGGTCGTGAACAGTGTCTTCCAGAAGAACTTTTTGCCGATGGCACGCATCGAAATCAAAAGGACCGGGAAGTTGACACAGTAGTAGATGATACCGGCGATATCAAAGTTTCCGGTGTTCAGGTGCAGAAGCGATACCAGACCGGTGCGGATCAACTGGCACATACCGAAGAGACCGCCGGAGTACAGTTTTGCCGGGACAATAAACCAGTTTGTCGCCGCAGCATAAATCAGTGCGCCGACGGTTGCGCCGAGCAGCTGCGAGAGCAGCGCCTTCTGTTCCGCACGTTTATTTTCGAGTTCCATGAGACGTTCCCCCTTTTTGTTCGTGGAAGTATCATATCATAAGAATTTCTGCAAAGATACAGCGGAAACGGCTTTTTCTCGTGCAAAAGCGGCGCTTCAAGGATTGTTTTTTCCAAAGGGCAAAGCAGCTTTTTTCTTGAAATGAAATAGCCGGAATGTTATAGTTTCAGTGTATGCCTTAACAAGAGTAACAGTTATAACGAACGATAGAAGAGGAGGAGGTGACCGGGATGAGTGACAGTGATGGTGGAGGGCGAAGTAAGATCGCAGCGGACAGGGTGTTCGCCGGAATTTGCCCCGTGCAATATCCCGGAAACCTTTTGAAGTTTCAAAAGTAGGGGTAGGCTTTTTGCCGCTCTCTCCTGTTCGCCGCGCCTCCGGTTTGACTGTCAGTGTGCAACCAGTCAACGAGCTGCCGCAGCAGCTTAGAAGAACAGAGAGGAGAGAGTATGGGAGATAAGGGCATGAAAACCCGTGAAGAAATTCAGCAGGAAATCCTGGAAATTCTCCGCGGGCGAAAATCACCGAAAATTATGCGAGATGAGCTCGACGAATATCATGCGGGCGATCTCGCGGCAGCGCTGGATCAGATTACGATTGAAGAGAGAGAGCGCTTTTATCGCCTGGAGAGCGATGAGGATCTCGCGGAAGTGCTGGAGCACTGCGATGAGGCGGATAAGTACCTGGAAGAAATGAGTCTGCACCGCGCGGCCAGCGTGCTCGCAAAGATGGAGCCGGACGTCGCGGTCGACCTCATGAAAGAGACCGACTCCGTCAAGAAAAAAGAATGGCTCGAACTCATGGATACCGAGTCGAGAAGCAGACTGCAGAGTCTCGCATCCTTCGATGAGGATTTAATCGCGAGCCGCATGACGACGAACTTCGTCTGGCTCTACAGCAATATGACCGTGCGGGAGGGCATGAAGTCTCTCGTTGAGCAGGCAGAGGAGCACGACAACATTTCGGTGCTCTATGTGCTGGATCCGCAGGGTGTCTTTTACGGTGCAATCAATTTAAAGGATTTAATCATTGCACGCCGGGACACCGAACTCTCGGACATCATCATGACACAGTTCCCGTATGTCTACGCCGATGAGCGCATCGAGGACTGTATCTGGATTATCCGGGATTATTCCGAGGAGAGTATTCCGGTCCTTTCGTCCGACAACCACATCCTCGGCGCAATCACCTCGCAGGAAATCGCAGAGGTGGTCGGCGATGAGATGGGAGAGGACTACGCAAAGCTGGCTGGTCTCTCCGCGGAGGAAGATCTGAATGAGCCGCTGCAGCAGAGTGTCAAGAAGCGTCTGCCTTGGCTTGTCCTGCTCCTCGGCCTCGGCATGGTCGTCTCGACCGTAGTGGGTCTCTTCGAGGGCGTGGTGGCGCGCCTCACGATTGTCATGGCCTTCCAGTCCCTGATTCTGGACATGGCCGGAAATGTCGGTACCCAGTCGCTCGCTGTCACGATTCGTGCCCTGATGGACGATCAGCTCACGCCGAAACAAAAGTTGAAGCTGATTCTCAAGGAGGTCAATGTCGGAACACTGAACGGTGCTGTCCTCGGCGTGCTCGCCTTTGTCGGCGTCGGTGTCTACATCGCGTTCTTCAAGGGCATGCCGATTCACTACGGCTTTGCAATTTCCGGCTGTATCGGCATCTCCCTCGTCGTCGCAATGCTGATTTCGAGTTTGGTCGGCACGGCTGTCCCGATTTTCTTCAAGCATATTCATGTAGACCCGGCAGCGGCTTCCGGTCCGTTAATCACGACCATCACCGACTTGGTCGGTGTCGTGACCTATTACGGTCTTGCATGGATCCTCCTGCTGGAGCTTATGCATCTTTGAACAAACGATAACAAACAGAAAAGAGCTGTTCTCCCATTGCCGGAGAGCGGCTCTTTTTTCACACGACAACAGTATGTTGAGAAAATGCGAAAATAACCATAATTTCTTAGACTTATCAGAAGATACATGCTAAACTGTAGCTATTGCAAACTGTATCGTGGTTTCTCAGGGAGGTACTTATGAAAGTGTGGAGGAGATTTGTGTGTGTGCTTTCCGTGGCGGCAGTTTCCGCGGCGTTGGCTGTCCCGGCCTTCGCTGACGGTGCGCAGTGGAAGCGAAACGACCGCGGCTGGTGGTATGAGGAGGCAAACGGCGCTTATCCGACCAATGCGTGGCGGCTCATCAACGGCAAGTGGTACTATTTTGATGCCATCGGCTACATGGCAGAAAATCGCTGGATCGGTAACTACTATGTCGGCGCCGACGGCGCGATGCTTGCGGGGACTTGGACGCCGGACGGCTACTATGTGGATGCGAGCGGCAAATGGGTCGAGGGGCTGCGCCAACCGGTTGTAGAGGCAGAGCCTATGAGGCGGGCGAGCAGCGGTGGAAGCCGAAGCACCGGCAGAAGCGGCGGTGGAAGCAGAAGCGGCGGCAGAAGACGCGGCGGTTCCGGCGGGGGAAGTACGACAGGCACGACTGTAACGGCATCGACGCAGGGAGAGGAAAGCGGAAATTCTTCGAATACGGCGGTGAATTCAAACACAGGCGTCCAGAACGCTGCAAATACAGCTACGGCGGCACAGACCGAAAGCGAAGAGACGAGAGTCACTGCGGCCCTCCGGGCGCAGGGACTTACCGAGAAAGAGGCGAAGCTCTATTATGATATCAATGCCTACCGCGAGAGTCTCGGCCTGCAGAAATTATCGTTCTCGAAATCGCTGACTACGGTTGCAAGAACGCATGTGGCGGACGCCAATGCTTACAACCCGAAAGATCAGGTCGATGCGAGAGGTGTGCAAGGCAATCTGCACAGCTGGTCTTCGCACGGCAACTGGACACCTGTGGTTTACACCGATGATCACATGTATGCGTCCGCCATGTGGAGTAAGCCGAGAGAGCTGACTTCTTATCAGGGCAACGGCTATGAGAATTCAGCCTGGTCCAGCGGACTCCTCACACCCGAGAAGGCTTTGAATCTATGGCAGCACTCGGCGGGTCACAACGCCGTCATGACAACCCAGGGCGCGTGGTCTGGCTTAAAGACCATGGGCGTCGGCATCGACGGCAACTATGCCTTTGTGTGGTTTGGCAAAGACGCGGATCCGGCCGGGTACTACGATGTTCCGGATTACCAGGTGCTTCGCCCGTAACAAAAACAACTTGCTTTCTGAGCCCGCTCTGCTATAATAAAATGCGTGTTGCGGGGCGTGGCTCAGTTTGGCTAGAGCGCACGGCTGGGGGCCGTGAGGTCGCAGGTTCAAATCCTGTCGCCCCGAGTTGGATCAAACAGGAGATTCCCAAATCTCCTGTTTTTTTGTTACAAGTCGCAATGTCCGTGCGGTTATTTTTATTTGCGATAGCTAAGTTCGCGGGCGCATCTCTGTATTTTTGCGGGAACACATGGTATAATTGCACATGTGTCAGCGCGATAAAGGATTTTTTTCTATGAAAAAGATGGTAGCCTTTGATTTTGACAAGACACTCTATGACCACAAGGCGCTTGAGATTCCCGCGAGCGCAAGGAGAGCGCTGCGGGAACTGCGGGAGCGGGGACAGCTCGTAGTGCTTGCGACAGGAAGAGATATGTCAACGCATTACTCTCGCCCGTTTCTGGATCTGGTCAATGCGGACGCCCGCGTGGAGCAGAACGGCGCCAAGGTGGTTGCCGACGGCAAAGTGCTCTTTGAGCACTTCATTGACCGCGCGCTTCTTCGGCGCATGCTGGACTACGCAGAGGAGACCGGCATCGGTTTCGGTGTCACCATAGAAGATGAGGACTACTACATAAACCCCGAGCGCATCCGCGAAGCGGAGATGAAGCGCTGGGGGCAGTGCGGTCGACAGTTCAAGGACGCGTGGGCGCTCCTTGACAAAAAGATACGCACGGTCAACTTTATCGGCACGGAAGAAGAGGCGAGAGCCATGGAGCGGGCATTCCCGACTTTACAGCTTCGCATGTTCTCCGTGAACTACGGCGCGGACATCATTGAAAAAGGCATCAGCAAGGCAGAGGGATTAAAGAAACTCTGCGCGTATTACGGCTTGGAAATGCGCGATGTCTATGCGTTCGGCGATTCCTTTAACGACAGCGAGATGCTCGAAGAGGCCGGTGTCGGCATTGCGATGGGCAATGCGAAGGAGGAGCTGAAGGCCATTGCGGACTATGTCACAAGCCCGATTGACGAAGACGGTATTTGGAATGCCTGTAAGCACTTTCAGCTGGTGTGAGTGCCCGGGGAAAAAACAAGGAGGCCGATATGAGAGAAGAACTGAAACAGTTTCGCGAGGCGATGAAGAAGCGTGGAGTCACGGTCTATTATCAGCCGTATTCCGATGCACACGGCAGTGAGGACATCAGTGCCCGCGATCAGAGCGTGCGTGAAATCAGCGGTTTTACCGGAGATTCCTGCACCTTGGTTGTTCTGGAGAAAGAAGCATACATCTGGACCGACAGCAGATTCTTTGTGCAGGCGGAAATAGAATTGAAAGACAGCGGCGTCGGCCTCATGAAAGCGGGCGTCCCGGGCACCCCGTCGATTACCGCTTATCTCGAAGAGAAGTTCCCGGAGGGCGGGACGCTCGCTTTTTATGCGCCGCTGCTCGGAACTAAGACCGGCAAGGAGTTGAAGGAACTCGTTGAGAAGAAGAAAGGCAAGCTGATCACCGACCTTGACCTCGTCGATGATATCTGGAAGGATCGCCCGGAGAGAAGCCATGGGCCGATCTGGGTGCATGAGCTGAAGTACACCGGCGAAGAGGCGAAGAGCAAGATTGATCGCGTGCAGGAGGCTATGAAGAAGCTCGACAGCACAGTCTTCCTGACCGGCAGATTGGATGAGATTTCCTGGGTCACGAACCTGCACGGCTCCGACATTGCCTGCAACCCGGTCTTCCTGTCTTATCTGATGGTGAAGGCGCGCTCCGCAAAGCTCTTCTGCCAGGAGAACGCACTTACCGATGAGGCAAAGAAGCATCTTGAGGAGCAGGGCATTGCTGTCGGCTCCTATGACGACTTTATTGCGGCTGTCGGCAAATTAAAGGATGAGCGCGTCTTGACCGATCTCCGTGACCTGAACTTCGCGGTTTACAATGCGGTCGTTGACAAGAACACGATTGTGGACGAGCTGAGCCCGATCTCCCTGATGAAGATCATCAAGAACGATACCGAGCTCAAGGGCTTCCGCGATTGCCATGTGCGTGACGGTGTGCATCTGACCCGCTTCCTCTACTGGCTGAAGAAGACCATCAAGGAGGGCAAGGCGGATACTTACACCGAGTACGATCTCGGCGAGAAGCTGAATTCGTTCCGCGCAGCGGATCCGAAGTATGTGACCCTGAGCTTCTCTACCATCCCGGCTTACCAGGCAAATGCGGCAATGGCACACTACATGCCCTCTAAGGAGCAGAGTGATGTCGTAAAGCCCGAGGGACTTTTCCTTGTGGACTCCGGCGCACACTATCTGGACGGCACGACGGATGTCACGAGAACGCTTGCGCTCGGCGATATCACGCCGGAGCAGAGCCGCGACTACACGCTTGCTGTCATCGGTATGCTGAATCTCATGTTTGCGGTATTCCCGTACTATGCGACCGCTCCGCTGCTTGATACCTATGCGCGTCAGGCAATGTGGAAGTTCGGCAGAGACTACGGTCACGGTACCGGCCACGGCGTCGGCTTCGTGAACAATGTCCACGAGCTTCCGGTCTCGGTTCGCCCGTGGCCGCATCCGGACCGCAGAAGAGAGGTTACCTTCCAGCCTGGCATGGTGACGAGTGACGAGCCGGGTGTCTACATTGACGGCGCTTACGGCATCCGCATCGAGAACATGCTGATTTGCGTGAAGGATACGGAACACGAGGGCTTCAACTGCTTCGAGAACCTGACCTGGGCACCGCTCGATCCGGATGCTCTGGATCTCAGTGTCATGTCGAAGGACGATATCCGCCGCTTTAACAAGTATCAGAAGCGCGTTCGCAAGACCATTGCGCCGCTGCTTCCGGAAGAAGAGAGAGAATGGCTCATTCATGAGACAAGAAAAATCCGCCGCGAGAAAAAGCACTGAGCGGCACAGTAATCTAGAAAAGAAGGCGCTTTTGAAAAAAAGCGGCGCAGCGAAACCAGCTGCGCCGCTTCGCGCTGTCTCCGACACAGCGCGCTGTCCCCATGAGAAGCGCTGCGGTGGCTGTTCCTTTAGCGGCCTACCCTACGAAGAACAGCTTAGGAAAAAGCAGAGACAGGCAGAGAAACTGCTCGGCAAGTTTTGTAAGGTCGAGCCCATTGTAGCGGCAGCGGAGCCTTTGCACTACCGGAACAAGGTGACGGCGAGCTTCGGCTTTCAGAATAAGAAGCTTGTGGTCGGTGTGTACGAGCGGGACAGTCACAGGGTTGTTTCGATCGACCACTGCCGTATCCAGAACCGAACGGCGGACCGCATCATCCACATCATCCGCGATTTGGCGGTCTCCTTCCGCTTGAAGGCCTATGACGAGGACTTAAGAATCGGGACCCTGCGGCATGTGCTGGTGCGCACCTCCGAGGCGACAGGGCAGATCATGGTGGTGATTGTAACCGGAACGCCCATATTTCCGGGGAGCAAGAACTTTGTGGGGGCGCTAAGAAAGCAGTGTCCGGAGATTACGACCGTCATCCAGAACATCAACCCGCAGAAGACCAGCATGATACTCGGAGAGCGCGACAAAGTGCTCTACGGTAAAGGCTACATCGAGGATGAACTCTTGGGGCTTACCTTCCGCCTCTCGCCGGCCTCCTTCTACCAGGTGAATGCGAAGATGACGGAGAAACTCTACGAGACCGCACTCTCGTTTGCGAATCTGACTGCAAACGACACGGTGCTTGATGCCTACTGCGGTGTGGGCACCATAGGCATGGCGGCCTCCCGCAGCGCGGGACAGGTGATCGGTGTGGAACTCAACAAGGCAGCGGTGCGGGATGCAATCGCGAATGCGAAGCGGAACGGCATCGAGAACATACGCTTCTTCGCGGACGATGCGAGCGATTTCCTGTTGCGCGTTGCGGAGAGCGGCGAGAAGCTCGATGTCGTGATTATGGACCCGCCGCGGAGCGGCAGCACCGAGCGCTTTTTGCAGAGCGCCTGCAAGGTAAAGCCGAAGCGCATTGTTTATGTCTCCTGCAATCCGGAGACCCTTGCGCGGGACTTGCAGCTCTTAAAGCGTTGGAACTACCACTGCGAGCGCTTTGTGCCGATTGATAACTTTCCGCTCACGGAGCATCTGGAGTGCGTGGCGCTGCTGGAAAAGAAGTCGTGAGCATACAGAACCGTTGAAACAAAAGGCCTCCCGCCGTCTCTTGCAAGAGAGGATGGCGGGAGGCCTTTTTGTTTTGCTTTCGTTCTGTAGCCTGTGTCCGAATCATAATTGCGTGGCACTAAGGAGCGCTATCGACTTTCAACTGGAAAGCTTGTATGATTTGGATAGAAAGACAAAGGAGGAAAATAATTTGATCATTAAGAAGAAGCTAAATTTAAGTCTGTCATTCAACGGAAATGATTCAACACCAAAGATTAAGAGCTTTGCCGCATATTTTGATCAGGCGTTATCGGAGATCGAACATAGACTCCCAGCCAAGAAGTTTAAGAGCTTTGAAGTATTAGAGGATTGTGGCTGTGAAAATAAGATTTACAAAAATGCAGGCGGTGGCCAATATGATGGTTCCTATCGTCGCTTCCGTGTCAATGACAGATTCGGCGAAACGCAGGAGGTGTCGATATCTATTTTTGGAACAGATCCGGATTTTCGGGGAGAAAACAGAGGTAGCTACACATCATTGATTGTTGGAATAGATAACTCTAAGGTAAGTCATGCTTCACTGCAATATAACGTAGACAGGTATTCTAAAATCGACTTACAAGGTCACATAGAGTTCATACACGATGGCAGGATAGGGAGCTTCAAAAAAGCGGATGTTATAGCCAAGGTAGAGAAATACGGAACTTGCCTAAAGGTATCAGATGAGAAGATTGAACTTGGAAGCTTGCCGATGGATCAGTTATTTTATCTAGACAATGAAGAAGTGTCGGATTTTGTGTACAGACTGATTGAGTATGCTCTCTTAAGGGAAGAGGTACGAAGAGACAAGCGGCGGTAAGAAATCTGCGGACAATATATAGAGAGCTAAGAGAATCAAGGTACAGACTTCGGCAGAACAGCGAAGGAGAGTACGGAAGCCTTCTTGTAATCTGTGGGCTTGGCTCTGTCGTTGCTCATTGAAGTCAAATCGTGACTGAAACGGAGGGTTCCTTTGCTAAGACTTTGTTCCGAAACCGAATTTGATCGGTATGCAGATTTTGCATATGAACTGGCAAGCGACTTAACAAAGTCCGGATATCCGACCTACTGCGACGGTATTAAGGCGAAGGATATGTTTCTGGAACGGGCAAGAAAAGCGTTTGCATGCGAGCAGGAGCAGATGCTGTTCTTAACGAATACGGAGACCGAAGAGGCACTTTCCGAATTTCTGGCCTATGCCGGAGAAAAGTTCAAAGCTTATGATTTATTTCTCGGCTTTCCCGCTGAGAATCAGTCCGCGGTCGAGTTTCTTCAGCGCCAAGGCTTTGCGTGTATCGAGGATGCCTACAACAACACCGCCTATCTTGAGCAGCTCGCACCCGTGGCGGACAACAAGGAGGTTGTGAAAATCGGAAAAGAGAATTACACGCGTTTTCGGTTGTTGCACAGTCAGTTTGAAGAAAATATGTATTGGAATTCGGCGCGCATCTATGAAAAGCTTGAAAACTGGAGCATTTTTCTGGGAGAAAAAGACGGTGAAGCGCGCGGAGCCGTTTACTATACCGCTGCGGGGGATACGTGGTATGAGATTTTCGGTGTGGATATGAATCGGCGTGAATACGATCCGCAAGTGCTGAAAAAATTGCTGAGCGCGGCTCTACTGGATGCGAAGTGCAGAGGTGGGAAGGTGATGACCTTCTTTTGTGATGAAGTATATGAGGCGCTTGCGGTAGAATGCGGATTTCACTGTGTCGGGAACTATCGTTGCTATCAGATGCATTTGACGTGACGAACGAGATAGGTGTTTTAACAGGCTGATACAGTCGTTCGGAGGAAACGATGGACACGCTAAATATTCGACGCTTCAAGAAAGAGGATCTGCAAGCCTTATACAAGCTGCTTTCGGACGAAGAGGTGATGCGCTACATAGAGCCGCCCTATTCCCCGCAGCAGACGGAAACCTTCTTGCAATCCGCGGGTTTATCTCTGTCGCCGCTTATTTTCGCCGTTGAAACGGCGAAGCATGATTTTGTCGGCTATGTGATTTACCATGACTACGATGAAGAGAGCAAAGAAATCGGATGGGTACTGAGAAGAGCTTTTTGGGGCAGGGGATACGCGGGCGAGCTGACGAAACAGTTGCTTGAAAAAGCGACTGCCGAAGGAAAATCGGCCGTGCTCGAGTGCAGCCCGGCACAAGCCGTGACGAAGCATATCGCGGAAAAGTTCGGATTCTCATATCTGGGGCAGCGAGACGGCTGTGAGGTCTATCAGCTCGATCGGGACTCCTGGTTTCACGTTGCGTGCATCGATCCGCAGACCTTTGTCATCAGTGAATACCGGCATCCGGAAGAACCGCACTGCTATCTGCTCTGCGGAGAGACGGAGGCTGTTCTGATTGACACGGGACTTGGTATTTCCGATCTCAGAGCTGTCGTGGACAGCCTGACAAGGCTGCCGCTCACTGTGCTCACCACGCATGTTCACTGGGATCACATCGGAGCGCACCGATTGTTTGCGCGCTTTGCGGTGCATGAAGCAGAGAAGGATTGGATAGAGGATCGCTTTCCTTTGTCAACGGATCGGGTGAAAGCGCAGCTCTGTTCCGAGCCCTGCTCGTTTCCGGCCTCCTTTGACCCGGAGTCCTATCGGATCTTTCAAGGAGAGCCGCAGCTAATCCTGCATGACGGAGACCGCTTTGATTTGGGCGGGCGGACGGTCGAGGTCATACACACGCCGGGGCATTCCCCCGGGCACTGCTGTTTTTATGAGCCGGAGAGAAAATACCTGTATTCCGGCGATTTGATTTATAAGGGTTGTCTGGACGCCTTTTATCCCTCCACGGATCCGCAGCTCTTCTACCGCTCGGTCAAACGCCTGCGCGACTACGAGATCCGCAGAATCTTTCCGGGGCATCATGACTTGGCACTTCCGGTTTCTCTGATTGAGGAGATTGAGACAGCCTTTTCTCTCCTGGAGAGACAGGGAAAATTGAAACAGGGAAAGGGCGTATTTGAGTTCGGAGCGTTCCGAATTCATATCTGAGAGTACAAAAAACGCCCCATGGTCATCCGTGGTAGCAGAGGCTGTCCCAATGAAACGGAAGGAACTGTGGATGTTATTCCGACGGCTCTTTCGCATAATGATAATGGATGGGAATTGAGGTAAGTCAGATGGAGCTAATGGATTATCTGCAGTGGAGAAACGATGTCAGCCTCAGAGCAGCACCGTTTAATGAAATCGACAATGTCATTTTGTCCTATCTCGCCTATGCGGACTTCGGTGAACTCTTGCATGAACAGAAGCGGCACGTGAGCATCGAAACCTGCTTCAAACGCTTTTGTGAAAAGCACGACTTGGCGGAAGTGCGGGAGAGCAAGCACTTTATCGAGAGAGCGCCGCTTTTACTCGAAGACATGGTATGCGGGGCGCGCTTTCGGGGGACAAAAGTTGCGCACTTCAGAGAGGTTTTTGATAAGGAAAAGGTGCAGCAGTTTGCGGCCCTTGTCTTTTTGCTTCCGGACGGGACCAAGTATGTCTCGTTTCGCGGCACGGACCTTAGCATCACGGGCTGGAAAGAGGACTTTTTGATGAGCTTCACCGCGGAAACCGAGGGAGCCAAGGAGGCGGTTTCCTATCTGAACGAAGTAGCCGCCTCTGTCGACGGAGACCTAATCCTCGGCGGACACTCAAAGGGCGGCAACTTTGCGATGTTCGCTGCCGCTTTCGCAGAGGATGCGGTCAAGGGACGAATCCGCAAAGTCTATAACAACGACGGCCCCGGCTTTCGAGAAGAGATTGTGCGCACGGCAGCGTACCGAGAGCTGCTGCCGAAAATCACAAATATACTCCCGCAGACCTCTGTCATAGGGCAGTTACTTTCCAATGAGGCGGAACAACATGTTGTGAAGAGCACCGCGGCCGGAATCTTTCAGCACGATGTGACGACTTGGGAAGTGACCAAGGACAAATTTGTCGGCGGAGAGCTGGATGCCTTCAGCGATTTTGTCAAGGTATCCCTCGGAACTTGGCTTGAAACCATGGACGATGAGACGCGAAAATCCTTGGTCGAGACTGTCTTTTCGATGATAGAGATGACAGAGGCGGAGACCTTCGCGGAGTTCGGAGAGAATTTATTCAAGAATACCGGGCTTATCATAAAGGGGCTTGGGAAGCTCCCGAAAGAGAAACGAAGTGAATTGACGGCTGCACTCGGCAGCCTCGCCGAGGCGGGCAGAGTAACCGTACTCGACAAGATACCCAAAATCGGCTTGCCGAGCGTAGGATCAAAAGCTCGTTTGGACTGAGAAGAGCGAAGCGGACAAAAGTGATTATTATAAAATAGTGTTTTCGGAGAGAGTGTACAGGGGAAAAATAGACTTCGCGTGAATGTTGCGTTTTCGTATTCGGAAAGGAGGGCCGGATGAAAGGAAAAATCTGGGATTGGTATGCGCCTGTCTACAGTCGGGTCATGCGTGCGGAGGAGAGGAGCTATGCGTATCTCTATCGCCGTATTCCGAAGCTGGTTCGCGGCAAGGAAGTGCTGGAGCTTGCCACCGGACCCGGCGCGCTCGCGAAGCGCATTGCGCCGGTTACCAAGCGCATGCTCGCGACCGATTATTCGGAGGGCATGATTGCGGAAGCAAAAAAGGGCGCCTGCCCGAACAACTTGCGCTTTGAAGTCGCGGATGCCCACTCTCTGCCCTACGCGGACGCAAGCTTCGATGCAGTGGTGATTGTGAACGCCCTGCATCTTTTGCCGGAGCCCGAGCGCGCCCTGCGAGAAATAGCCCGCGTTTTGCGGCCCGACGGTATCCTGATTGCGCCGAACTTTGTGAAACAGCGGGAGAATCTGTTGACTCGCTCCTGGGAAGCGCTACTTTCCCTCGCGGGCCTACGCTTTGCAAACCAATGGACGCCGGAGGAATATCTGGATTTTTTAAAGAAAAACGGCTGGGAAGTCCGGTTTTACAAGGCAATGCAGGCGAGAATGCCTCTGCTCTATGCGGAGTGCGGAATCGGTTAGGAGAGGGATGAGAGGTGCAGCATAGTCTTTGCCTCTTCAATGCCGCTCTTGGTGCGAAAGACAGACTTCAGAGCCTGTCTCACGGCAGCGGGCGGCGTGTGATTTTCGAGCGCGTTTGCAATATAGTCGGCCTCGAGGAGTATCCGGTAGTCTGTGCCGTCGACCGCATCGTAACTGTGGTGATGTCCGACCAGAAAAACGATGCGTTCTAACAGTTCGTCCGGAATCCCGGCGTCCTGTAAAAAAGTGCGCACCAGAACAGCGCCTTCGCGCTCCTGATTCTTGCCGTCGGTATTGCCGTATTTTTCGCGGCAGAGCGGGCAGGCAATGTCGTGTGTGATGGCCGCAACCTCCAGCACATAGCGTTCGCGCCTTGAGAGGCGTTCGCCGTCGGCAATGTCTCGCGCATAGCCCCAGACGCGGAGAAAGTGGTCGATGTCATGCAAATTCCCCTTCGAGTAATAGGCCATATCCCGTGCGATTTCTTTGACTGTTTTCATCCGTGCGTACCTCCGCGTTGTTCTTGTATGCATTTTGGAACAAAGCGCGAAAAAAGTCCAGTGCTTCCGCAGAAAGCACTGTCAAATGGTTGTTTTTAACACTCTGCCGAAAAAGCGGGGAGGGATGCCAGTGCCAATTAGTCAACATTACCTTGACAAGCGTGCCAAACGGTGATAAAATGACCGCGTATTTTATTGTTCCGGTGTTGTGAAGAGAGGCAGGAAATGAAGCATCGTTCTGAGATTATGCAAAATCTTTTGCTGCTGAGCCAGTTCGGTCTTTCTCTCGCGGCGCCGCTTCTTTTATGCCTTTTTTTCTGTCACTATCTGGTTGCACGCTGGCAGGTCGGCGCGTGGGTGTATATTCCGGGCTTTTTCTTTGGACTCGGCGGCTCCTTCACGACGGCGTGGAAACTGTACCGGCGGGAATGTGAGCGGACAGAACAGGAAGAGAAGGAAAAGGAAACGCGTATTGCGAGCAATGACCATCGCTGACCGGGAAAAGGAGCAGAACTATGAAGGTACAGGAAGCTGTTCGGCGTGAAACCGGGCGGGTGGCACTCCATGTAGTGCTCATGACCCTCGTCATGCTGGCAATTTTTTTTGCGCTGCACCTGGCATTTCCGAAGAAGATCGGCTTTTCTTACGGCACAGTTTTCTCTGCCTTGCCGGGCGCAGCGGTGGGGATATTAAACTTCTTTCTGATGGGACTCACGGTGCAGCACGTCGCAGGTCTCGAAGACCCCAAGGAGGCAAAGCGGTTCATGCAGAAATCCTATGTGAATCGCAATACCATGCAGATTGTGTGGATGATATTGGCGGTGGCAGTGCCTGTTATTCATCCGGTCGCGGGTATTCTGCCGCTGTTTTTCCCGGGTTTTTCCGTGCGGCTGCAGGGTATCTTCCCGTCGAAGGAAGAGCAGAAAACCAAACAAGGGGGTGAGATCTAAGCTATGAATTTTGATATTTCCGGCGCAAAGATTTTCTTCCGCATTCCGACACATCTGCCGATACTCGGGGACATTCTTGTCTCGGAGACGGTGGTTGTCTCCTGGCTGGTGATGCTGATTATCACGGGACTCTGTATTTTTCTGACCCGCGATTTAAAGGTGGAGCACATCGGAAAACGGCAGGCTCTCGCAGAGCTCATTGTGGAGAGTGCGGAAAATCTGGTGCGGAACAACACGGGCGGAAACAAGTTTGACTATCTGATTCCGTTCGTCGGCGCGTTGTTTTCCACGAGCGTGATTTCGAACCTGATCAGCCTCGTCGGACTCAGAAGTCCGACAGCCGATTTGTCGGTCGAAGCTGCCTGGGCTGTAACCGTTTTCACGATGATTACACTGAATAAAATCAAGGCGGGCGGCTTGCTCGGTTACCTGAAGGGCTTCACGACGCCGATCCCGGTGATGACACCGTTTAACATTCTCTCGGAGATTGCGACGCCGATCAGTATGGCGTGCCGTCACTTTGGAAATGTGCTCTCAGGTGTGGTCATCAACGGTCTTATTTATGCGGCGCTCGGCGTTGCTTCGGCGGCGCTGTTCGGTCTGATTCCGGGGGCGGTCGGTGACTTCCTCTCGCGCATTCCGATTCTCGCGGTCGGACTTCCGGCAATCATGTCATTCTATTTCGACTGGTTTTCCGGCATCATGCAGGCATTTATTTTTACCATGCTAACCATTATGTACATTGCGAATGCGTCCGAAGGTTAAGACGGCAGTTGCAATCACCAACATTTAGGAGGATAGAGTCATGACAGATTTTCAGTTTCTTGCAAGAGGTATCGCGCTCATGGGTTGCGGCATCGGTGCGGGTTGCGCACTGATCGCCGGTATCGGACCCGGTATCGGTGAGGGTAATGCGGTTGCAAAGGCGCTTGAGGCAATCGGCCGTCAGCCGGAGTGCAAGGGCGATGTGACGAGCACCATGCTGCTCGGCTGCGCAATCGCAGAGACCACGGGTATTTACGGTTTCGTCACGGGCCTTCTTCTGATTTTCGTAGCACCGGGTATGTTCATGAATTTCCTGAAGTAAGTCGGGAGGGTTAAGATGGATACACAGGCACTGGTAACCATCGTGCCTTCGACCTTTGTTCTGACCATCCTGAATCTCTTCATTCAGCTGTTTCTGATGAAGAAATTTCTGTTTCAGCCGGTGAAGCGCATCCTTGAGGAGCGCCAGAAGCGCGCGGATCAGAACATCCGGGCAGCAGAGCAGGAAAAGGCCGAGGCAGAGGCTGTCAAGGCAGAGTATACAAAGAATATGGAGCAGGCGCGCGAAGAGGCTGCAAGCATCTTGGAGCGCGCAAAGCAGGATGCATCCCAGCAGGCGGATGTGCTGCTCGCGAGTGCGCGCAGCGAAGCGCAGGCACTGAAAGCGAAGGCGGAGAGCGATATCCGTCAGGAGAAGAAGCGCGCACTGAACGAGGCGAAGGATGAAATCGGCGGACTCGCGATGGACATCGCGGGACGTGTCGTGGAGCGTGAAATCCACGAGGCGGATCACCGCGCACTGATTGACGACTTCCTGCAGAAGGTTGAGGATGCGTCATGATGCGCACGGCCGAGCTCTACGGCGGAAGTTTTTATGACCTGGCCGCAGAGGAGAAGCAGGAGAAGGACATACTCGAGGAGATGCAGGGCATCGGAACATTACTGCGGGAAAATCCGAAGTATGCCGCGTTGCTCTCCGAGCCGAGCCTCCCGAAGGAGAAGCGCTTAGAGCTTCTCGATCAGGCGTTCCGCGGTGAAATCAGACCCTATCTCCTGAATTTCTTGAAGCTCATTACCGAGAGAGGGCTCCTGTTTCAGTATGCGAGCATGTGTCGCGCATTTGAGCGGCGCTACAATGAGGCACATAACATCGCCGTGGCGCTGGTGCGCACGGCAGCGGCGCTCGACGAGAGCGAAAAAATCAAACTGCGGGAAGCGCTCGAAAAGCAGAGCGGAAAGCAGGTGGTGCTCAAGGAGCGGGTGGAGGCAAGCCTGCTCGGCGGCATCGTGGTCGAGATAGACGGCAAGACCTTGGACGGCAGCGTTGCGGGCCGGCTTCTCGCCATTCGCAAAAAAGTGGAAGAGATAGTACTGTAAAAAGGTGGGCATAGAATGGAATTAAAGTCAGAAAAGATCTCTGAGGTCATTCGAAGCCAGATCAAATACTACGAGAACGCCATCATTCAGAACGAAACCGGAACCGTGCTCACGGTCGGAGACGGTATTGCGAGAGTTTCCGGCCTTGCAAACTGCATGTCCGGTGAGCTTCTCGAATTTCAGGATGGCAGCTTCGGTATGGCACAGAATCTGGAGGAAAACAGCGTCTCGGCGGTTTTGTTCGGCTCGGACGTCGGCATTCAGGAGGGACAGACCGTAAAGCGCACGGGGCGCGTGGTTTCGGTTCCGGTCGGCGAGGCCTTGCTTGGCCGCGTCGTGAACGCAATCGGTCAGCCGATCGACGGTGCGGGTCCGATCGCAAGTCAGGAGTATCGCGCGGTCGAGAGTCCGGCACCGGGCATCATCGACCGTCAGCCGGTCAAGGAGCCCATGCAGACGGGCATCAAGGCCATCGATTCGATGATTCCGATCGGAAGAGGACAGCGTGAGCTGATCATCGGCGACCGCCAGACGGGTAAGACGACGATCGCCCTCGACACCATCCTGAACCAGAAGGGCAAGGATGTCATTTGTATTTATGTTGCAATCGGACAGAAGCGTTCCACCGTCACAGCGCTGGTGAATACGCTCAAAGAGGCCGGTGCGATGGACTACACGATTGTCGTCGCGGCAACGGCTTCGGAGCCGAGCCCGCTGCAGTACATAGCGCCCTATGCGGGCTGCGCGATGGGCGAGTTCTTCATGAACCGCGGTCAGCATGTGCTGATTGTCTACGACGATCTCTCGAAGCACGCGGTGGCCTACCGCGCGATTTCGCTTCTGATCCGGCGACCGCCGGGCCGTGAGGCATATCCGGGCGATGTCTTCTACCTGCACTCGAGACTGCTTGAGCGCGCGGCGAAGCTCTCCGCGGAGAAAGGCGCGGGTTCGATGACGGCGCTGCCGATTATCGAGACCCAGGCGGGCGATGTCTCGGCCTACATTCCGACCAACGTGATTTCGATCACCGACGGTCAGATTTTCCTCGAGACCGAGCTCTTCCACAGCGGCGTCATGCCGGCGGTGAACCCGGGTATTTCGGTGTCCCGTGTTGGCGGCAACGCGCAGGTCAAGGCGATGAAGAAGGTTGCCGGAACGCTGAAACTCATCTACTCGCAGTACCGTGAGCTGCAGAGTTTCGCACAGTTCGGTTCCGACCTCGATGCGGATACCAAGGCACGTCTTGCGCAGGGTGAGCGCATCGTGGAAGTCTTAAAACAGGGCAAGTCCTCGCCGGTTCCGGTCGAAAAGCAGGTCGCCGTTCTCTATGCGGTCGTTAATAACCTGTTGACGCAGATTCCGGTTGAGGAAATCCGGGCCTTTGAAGAGGAGCTGTACCGCTTCCTTGACAGAGATCCGGACGGTGTCGCCGCGATGGAAGAAATTCGCAAGACCGGTGCATACAGCGCAGAGGGCGAAGAGAGACTGAAGAAGGCGCTCCAGCGCTGCACAGAGGAGTTCTTACAGAGAAAACAGACGAGCGGAACACAGGCTTAACAGGAGGAGACGATGGCTGCAGCAAATATGAAGTCCGTCAAACTCCGGATTAAGAGTATCCAGAACACGATGCAGATTACGAAGGCGATGGAACTGGTCGCGTCTTCGAAATTGCGGAGGGCCAAGGAGAGAGCCGAGGCGAGTGCGCCGTACTTTTCGGCGCTGCGGCAGACCTTGATTAACATTGCCGCGGAAAATACGGATTACACCAGTGTCTATACGCGGGAAAATCAGAGCGAACGCCACTGCTATATTCTGATTGCGGGTGACCGCGGCATGGCGGGCGGTTACAACGCCAATTTGTTCCGCACCTTTGAGGCGGAGAGCAAGGGGAAGGATTTTGTTGTCCTGCCGCTCGGCAAAAAGGCAGAGGATTATGTCGCGCAGAAAAAGCTCTCGCGCCTCGAGGGTGAGAAGCTCCTGGTCGCCACCGTTCATGTCTCGGATTGCTATGCGATTGCGAGACAGATTTGCACGCTGTTTCGCAGCGGAGCGTTCGGACACGTCTCGCTTGTCTACACAGACTTTGTCTCGCTGATGAAGCAGGAACCGGGCGCGACGTGCCTGTTGCCGCTGGCCGATTTCAAGGATGAGGTCTCTGAAATTAGCGGCAAAGAAAGAGAAGAGAAAAAGAAAGCGCAGAATCTGATTCTCTACGAGCCGAGCGCAGAGGAGGTCTTTGACGCCATTGTGCCGGAGTATCTCGCAGGCCTTTTGTACAGCGCGGTCGCAAGCTCGCTCGCAAGTGAGTATGCGGCGCGCCGCACAGCCATGGAGGCTGCGACGGACAATGCGGGCGAGATGATTGACAAACTGAGCCTCTACTATAACCGCGCGCGTCAGGCGAGCATCACGCAGGAAATCACGGAGATTGTCGGCGGCGCAGAGGGCAGCAACGGATAAGCGCTTATGAAGGAGAAGCTTTGATGAGTGAGCAGCATGTAGGTAAAGTCGTTCAGGTGATGGGCGCTGTGCTCGACGTCCGCTTTGCGGAGGGAGAACTTCCGGCGCTCCTCCATGCGATTGAAGTAGATATGCCGGAGGGCAAAAAGCTCATTGCCGAGGTGGCGCAGCAGATCGGAGACGAGACGGTCCGCTGCATCGCAATGAGCTCGACCGACGGCTTGGTGCGCGGCGCTGCCGCGCGCGATTTAAACGGACCGATTACGGTGCCGGTCGGCGATGCGTGCCTCGGCCGCGTCTTTAACTTGCTCGGCGAGACGGTCGACAACGGCCCGGCCGTGGAGACGACGGAGCGCCGTAGCATTCACCGCCCCGCGCCCTCGTTTGAGGAGCAGACGCCGGCAACGGAAATTCTGGAGACCGGTATCAAGGTTGTCGACCTGATTTGCCCGTACGCAAAGGGCGGTAAGATTGGTCTCTTTGGCGGCGCAGGTGTCGGCAAGACCGTCCTCATTATGGAACTCATCCACAATGTCGCGACGGCACACGGCGGCATTTCGGTTTTCACCGGCGTCGGTGAGCGCACGAGAGAGGGCAATGACCTCTACGGCGAGATGAAGGAGAGCGGTGTCCTCGACAAGACCGCTCTGGTTTACGGTCAGATGAATGAGCCGCCGGGCGCAAGAATGCGCGTGGGTCTCTCGGGACTCACGATGGCGGAGTATTTCCGCGATGAGAGAAACCAGGATGTGCTTCTCTTTATCGACAACATTTTCCGCTTTACCCAGGCGGGTTCCGAGGTGTCGGCGCTGCTCGGCCGCATGCCGTCCGCCGTCGGTTATCAGCCGACTCTGGCGACGGACATGGGCGCCCTGCAGGAGCGTATCACCTCCACCAAGAAGGGTTCCATCACTTCGGTGCAGGCGGTCTATGTCCCTGCCGATGACCTGACGGACCCGGCGCCGGCGACGACCTTCACGCACCTCGATGCGACGACGGTTCTCTCGCGCGACATTGCGAGTAAGGGAATTTACCCGGCTGTGGATCCGCTGGATTCGACGAGTCGCATTCTGACGCCGGAGGTTGTGGGTCAGGAGCACTATGAGATTGCAATGGGTGTGCAGCAGGTTCTGCAGCGCTATAAGGAGTTGCAGGATATTATTGCCATCATGGGTATGGACGAGCTCTCGGAAGAGGACAAGGTCACGGTGTTCCGCGCGCGCAAAATCCAAAACTTCCTTTCGCAGAGCTTCTCTGTCGCAGAGCAGTTCACGGGTCTTCAGGGTAAATACGTATCCCTCAAGGAGACGCTCCGCGGCTTCCGCATGATCTTAAACGGCGAGTGCGACGAGCTTCCGGAGAGCGCCTTCCTTCTGGTCGGCGGCATCGACGAGGCATTTGAGAAGGCAAAGGCGTTAAAGAACGCGCAGTAAGGAGGAGAGCGCATGGCGAACTTCCATTTGGAAATTGTCACGCTGGACGGGCTGAAATACGAGGGTGAGGTGGAGCGTCTTACGCTCCGCAGCATCACGGGTGATCTCGCAATCCTCGCGCGTCATACGAATTACTGCACGGCAGTCGGTATGGGTACGGCAAAGCTTCGGTTTCCCGACGGAAAAGAGCGGGAGGCCGCTTGTGTCGGCGGCATGCTCTCGGTGATGGACGGTGTATGCCGCTTACTGCCGACCACCTTCGAGTGGAGCGACGAGATTGATTTGCACCGCGCGGAGGAGGCCAAGCAGAGAGCCGAGGAGCGGCTCAAGGCGAAGCTCTCGGATGAGGAGAGAATTCAGGCGCGCGCCAAGTTGTACCGCGCACTGATTCGCATCCAGACGGCGGGACAGCCCAAACACAAGCTGTGAACGGCGAAGGCAGGTCAAAACAGTGAAGAGGACAGGGGAATCTGTCACGGAAGGCAAAGGCGTTCTGTGACAGATTCCCCTGCTTGTGTTATACTGTAAGTTCAGGGTTCCTATTTTATCGAACGCAGGTTCACGGAGAGGAGGGGCGATTTTGGCGCAGAAAAAGGGCGGAAGCAGACGGCGTACCGCGACAACGGCAAAAAACAGAAAACGGAGCAGCGCGACTGTGCGGAAAAAGCGGCAGTCAGCAGCGGAGCAACCCCTATTTTTGCGTGAGGAAGCACTGCCCCTTTTGTTCGGTCTTCTGGCAGTCCTTTTGCTGCTCGGCAATTTTGGACTCTGCGGCGCACTCGGTGCCGTGCTTCGCGATGTGCAGCTGGGTCTCTTTGGCAGTCTGGGGTTCTTGTTTCCGCTGTTGCTCTGCGGGACCGTGATTTACAGCCTTCTCTCAGGTGACAAGGAGCGGGCGCTCCGGAAAAACACAGCGCTTTTTCTCTCCTATGTGTTTCTGATTGTATTGGCACATCTCATGCAGGGGACAGAGGGCGGCAATCTCGCCTATCTTTATGCCGGCAAGCGGGGCGGCGGTGCCGTCGGCGGACTGCTCGCCGGTGCACTCCGCGCGGTTCTGGGGCAGGTCGGGGCTGCGCTGATTGTATTGGTGCTCCTGATTCTCTGCCTTTCGTATGTCACGGAAAAATCGTTTGTCGCGCTCGTGCAGCGCCAAAGCGACAAGGCCTATGTCCGTACCCGCGAAGTGCTTGCGAGGCGTCGCGCAGAGAGAGAGCAGCGACAGGCTGCGCTCTCGGCGGAAGTTGCGGCGCGGCTCGAAGAGCTCGAAGCCAAGAAGGCGGCTTTGGAGGCCGGAAATCCGGTCACTGAGGACAGCGAGGCGGCGAAAACAGAGACAGCCCCCATCCCCGGAACATCCTGGAAAAAAATGATTGACGCCATACAACCGGACAAACAGACTGCGGAAGAAGAGGCGGATGCATTGCCGCGCGAGGTCATACGGACGGAGATCGAGGATGGCTGGGAGGAGCGCCGGAGCGCAAGGCGGGAATTCCGCGAGGAAGACGAGCCGGAGGTACTGCATTTTTCGCGAGACTTGTATCCACCGGAAGAGACCGTGACAGAGGAGGCGTCTGCCGTACCGCCGACGCCGGACTTGTACGCGGACGGCGACCCCGCCCTCCTCGAAGCGTTGCGACGTGCCGATGAAATTTTAAGACGGGATGACAGTCCGGCAGAAGAGACAGCGGTTTCACAGAAAGAAGACAGGTATGACGAACCGACATATGATGAACCGATTTCTTTCGGTGAGGCATACGAGGCACCGGAGACAGAGCTGAGCGAAGCCGAAAGGGCAGAGAAACTCGCGCAGATTGAAAAGAGCGAGACTGCCGAGTGGAACCGAGACGAAGAGGAGGTGCCGCGCTCCATCGAAATTGCCGAGGCCGAGCCATTGCGCCCTCTTTCGTTCCGGACGGAAGAGCGCGGTGTCGCGACAGACACAGCGCCTGCCCGGACAGCGACGACGCGGCAGGAGACAGCTTCGCGGCAGCAGAGCGCGTACAGGCAAGTCAGCGCGCCGAAGAAACCGGCGCCGCCGAAAAAGTACAAGACACCGCCGCTTGACCTTCTCGAAAAGGGCAAGGAAAAGCGACAGGAGAGCGATCTCGAGTACAGGACAACGGCGTTGAAACTCGAGGAGACCCTTCACAATTTCGGCGTCGATGTCAAAGTCACGAACTTCAGCTGCGGGCCGGCCGTGACGCGCTACGAGCTTCTGCCCGCGCAGGGCGTCAAGGTCGGGCGTATCGTGGCGCTCGCCGATGACATTAAACTCAGCCTCGCGGCGGCGGATATCCGCATCGAGGCGCCGATTCCCGGCAAGTCCGCAGTCGGCATCGAGGTGCCGAACAAGGAGAACAATACGGTCTATCTTCGGGATCTCCTGGAGAGCGAGCGCTTCAAAAAGGCAAACGGCAAGATCAGTTTCGCGGTCGGCAAGGACATTGCGGGACAGACTGTGGTCACGGACATCGCAAAGATGCCGCATCTCCTGATTGCCGGTGCGACGGGCTCCGGTAAGTCGGTTTGTATCAACACGTTGATTATGAGCATCCTCTACCGCTATCGGCCGGAGGAAGTGAAACTCATCATGATAGACCCGAAGGTCGTGGAACTCTCGGTCTACAACGGCATCCCGCACCTCCTGATTCCGGTCGTCACGGATCCGAAGAAGGCAGCGGGGGCGCTCAACTGGGCGGTTGCGGAAATGACGGACCGCTACCGGAAATTCGCGGAGACCGGTGTTCGCGACCTGCGGGGCTATAACGAGAGAATCCGGGCGGCCGCGGCGAGCGGGACGGTGCGTCAGGAGGATTTGCCGACGCCGTTACCCCAGCTCGTCATCATCATCGATGAGCTTGCCGACCTCATGATGGTCTCCAAAAATGAGGTGGAAGAGGCTATCTGCCGCATTGCGCAGCTCGCCCGTGCGGCCGGCATGCACCTCGTGATCGCAACGCAGCGGCCGAGTGTCAATGTCATCACCGGCCTCATCAAGGCAAATATACCGTCCCGCATCGCGTTTGCGGTCTCCTCGGGGATCGACTCGCGGACCATTCTGGACGGTGTCGGCGCGGAAAAACTGCTCGGAAAGGGTGATATGCTCTTTTTCCCGCAGGGTATCCCGAAGCCGGTGCGTGTGCAGGGCGCCTTTGTCTCGGATCAGGAAGTGCAGAAGGCGGTCGAATTCATCCGGGAAGAGGAGATTCCGCTCTCGTACTCGGAAGAGATCGAGGACAAGATTTTGCGTTCGGGTGACAGTCCGGCGGTTCAGACTGCCGACAGCGGACGAGATCCGCTCTTTTTCCAGGCGGGACGCTTTGTGATCGAGAAGAACAAGGCTTCGATCGGAAATCTGCAGCGCATGTTTAAAATCGGTTTTAACCGCGCGGCGCGTATCATGGATCAGCTCGCGGCGGCGGGTGTGGTCGGCGAAGAGCAGGGCACCAAGCCCCGCGAGTTGCTGATGAGTATGGAAGAGTTTGAAGCAATGGAGCAATGAGAGGAAGAGACATATGAAATTACTGGAACTTGCGATGTCGGAGCTCAAGGGAGAGCTCCTGCAGGGCGATATGGGCGTGGAACTCGGTGCACTGGTGTATGATTCGCGAAAAATCAGTCCGGGTTGTCTGTTTGTCTGCATGAAGGGTGCCAATTTTGACTCTCACGAGCTGCTCCCCGAGCTTCCGGGCAAGGGCGTTGCGGCGGTTGTCATTGACCGCGAAGTCGAAGCGCTGCCGGAGGGGCTTACTGTGTACCGCGCGGACAATGCGCGGGCGGCCCTGGCGGCGCTCTCGGCGGCCTACTTCGGTTTCCCGGCGCGGAAACTCCTTACGATCGGCGTGACCGGCACCAAGGGCAAGACGACGACCACCCACATGATACGCGCGCTGCTCGAGGCGGGCGGCATTCCGACCGGGCTCATCGGCACCAACGGCATCACCGTCGGCAAAGAACACATCGCGACCAAGAATACGACACCGGAGTCCTATGAGATTCAGGAGAGTTTCCGGAAAATGGCGGATGCGGGCTTGAAGGCTGTGGTCATGGAGGTCTCGAGTCAGGGGCTTATGTTGCACCGCACAGGCAGTATTCTGTTCGACTACGGCATTTTTATGAACATTGCGCCGGATCACATCGGTCCGAATGAGCACAAGAGTTTTGAGGAATACCTGTTCTGGAAGTCGCAACTCTTTTTGCAGTGCAAGACGGGACTCATCAATGCGGACGATGTGCACTCGCTCTACATTGAGAAAATGGCGACTTGCGAGAAGTTGTACCGCTTCGGCGAAAAGAATCCGGCGGACTTTACGCTTCGCAATCTCTCCCATACGGCAGACCCCGATTTTGTCGGTATGTGCTTTGACTTTGCGGGCGCGGGACGAGACGTCGCGGATGTCAAGGTCGGTATGCCGGGACGCTTCAACGCGGAAAATGCACTCGCGGCGCTCTCGGTTGCGGCACTCGCGGGGGTGAAGGATGAAGTGCTTCGTATCGGATTAAAAAACATCCGCGTGAACGGCCGGATGGAGATTGTTAAGCTGCATCCCTACACGGTTCTGGTGGACTATGCGCACAATGCGGTCAGCATGGAAGCTCTGCTCGACGCCCTGCGCGAGTACCATCCGAAGCGTCTCGTGGTCGTGTTCGGCTGCGGCGGCAACCGCGCCAAGGAGCGCCGGTCATCGATGGGAGAAATCGGCGGCAAAAAGGCGGATCTCTCGATTATCACGGCGGACAACTCCCGCTATGAAAAAGTCGAGGATATTCTCGCCGACATTCGCGAGAGCATCGAGAAGACCGGCGGCGCATTCATTGAGATTCCGGACAGACGGGAAGCCATCTACTATGCGGTGCAGAAGGCAGAGCCCGGCGATATGATTGCGATTATCGGCAAAGGACACGAGGACTACCAAGAGATTTGCGGTGTGCGCACGCACTTCCTGGACCGGGAAGTGGCGGAAGATGCGCTCCGCGAGATGGGAGAGTGAGATGCGCGCGCTGAATGTAGGTGAAATCAGAGAGGCAACCGGCGGCGAGCTGCTGTTTGGCCGGGAAGAAGAAAAGATCTCTTATGTCAGCATTGATTCGCGGGATGTGAAGGCGGAGACCCTCTTCGTGCCGCTTGTCGGCGAGAAAGTGGATGCACACCGCTTTTTGGAGCAGGTGATTGCGGACGGTGCCAAGGCGGTCTTCACCGCAGAAGAGTTGACGGAGGCACAGCATGAGGCTGCGGCGGCTGCAGGGACTGCGGTCATCCGTGTGGCCGACACGCTTCTCGCCTTACAGGCACTTGCGGGTTGGCTAAGAAGCCGCCTCTCGCTGCCGTTAATCGGCGTGACCGGCAGTGTGGGCAAAACCACAACCCGCGAGATGATTGCGGCTGCGCTCTCGGCAAAGTACCGAGTGTTTAAGACCAAGGCGAATCACAATTCGCAGATCGGCGTACCGCTCACGCTACTCGACATCGAAGACGAAGAAATCGGTGTGATTGAGATGGGCATCAGCCGCCCGGGCGAGATGCACATCATCAGCGAACTCGTGCGTCCTGCGGCGGCCGTCGTCACCAACATTGGCACGGCGCACCTCATGGAACTCGGAAGCCGGGAAAATATACGCGATGAGAAATTAAAAATACAGGACGGTATGCAAAATGATGCACTGCTGTTTCGAAATGCGGACGATGCGATGCTGCTCTCGGGTCAGGTCCGGGAGGGAATTACGGCGCGCACCTATGGCCTCGCGGAAGGTGCGGACTGCCGCGCGGAGAATGTCGGCTTGGTCAACGGCTGTGCCGTATTTACGGCAAATATACGCGGTAAGCGCGTCGCCGTGAAACTCGGCGTGCCGGGCGAGCATCAGGTGTGGAACGCTCTTGCGGCGCTCGGGGTTGCGGAAGCGTACGGCGTTCCGCTTGCGGGAGCGGCCGCGAAACTCGAGAAATTCAAGGGCTATCGTCACCGCCAGCAGATTTTTGAGCGCGACGGCGTGCTGGTGATCGATGACAGCTATAACGCCAGCCCGGCTTCGATGCGGGCGGCGCTCTCGATTCTCCGCGAGATGAAGGATCGCCGTCGCATTGCGGTGCTCGGCGATATGAAAGAGCTCGGCGAAGCGGAGAAAGAGCTGCACCGGGAAATCGGCGCGGAGCTTGCAGTCGCGAAAGGGGCGGAGTGCCTGTATACACTCGGCGACCTCGCGGCGGAGCTCGCCGCAGCGTGTCGGGAGAGCTGCGACGCGGACTATCGCCCCGAACTTCGCTGTTTTTCGGATCGAGAGTCGCTTTTTGCGGCGCTCAAAGCGCTGGTAAAGCCGGGCGATGCGCTGCTCTTGAAAGCTTCGAACAGTATGAAGTTCTCGGAACTCGCGGATTATTTTTCGGGACAGGGAGAGCGAGGCGCGCATTGAGCGAGCGCTATGCGGATGTCATTCCGAACATCAGCCATGAGAGCGTGGACCGCCCGTTTACCTATATCATTCCTGAGGACTTGCGCGGAAAACTTACACCGGGAACTGCGGTGCAAGTGCCCTTCGGCAATGCGAAGGAAGCAAAACTCGGCTATGTGCTCGCGCTCCGGAAAGAAGCGCCGACCGGATTTCAGCTCCGCGAAATTCTGGGAATTGCCGAAAAAAAGGTCGGCGTGGAAGAGAGGCTTCTGACCCTTGCGGTCTGGATGCATGAGCACTACGGCTGCATGTTAAACCAGGCGCTGAAAACCGTGCTGCCGGTCAAGGAGGCTGTGAAAGCGCGGCCGCGGAAGACCGAAGCGACGGGGCGCAGCGAGGCAAAAGTCGCCAGGCCAGCGCGGGAACTCACATCAGAACAGAGTACCGTGCTCTCGGAACTTCGGCGCGCGGAGGCAGAGAAACCGGGCGGCAGCTATCTGCTCTTCGGCGTGACCGGCAGCGGGAAAACGGAAGTTTACATGCGCTGTATCGAAGAACAGCGCCGCCTGGGGAGACAGGCCATTTTATTGCTGCCGGAAATCAACCTGACCTTTCAGACCGTGCGCTATCTGGAAGAGCGCTTCGGCGAGGAAGTCGCAATCATCCACTCCAAGCTCTCGAAGGGCGAGCGCTATCGCCAGTTTCTCCGCGCGGCGCGCGGGGAGGCAAGTGTCATGGTGGGACCGCGTTCGGCACTCTTTGCGCCGTTTCCGAATCTCGGGCTCATCATCATCGATGAGGAGCACGACAGCGCCTACCGGAACGATGCCGTGCCGCGCTATGACGCGCGGGAAGTCGCGGCCAAGCGGGCAGAGCTCTCCGGGGCCCAGCTGATTCTCGGCTCTGCGACTCCTTCGGTCGAGAGCTGGCAACGCGCGAAGCAGGGCGAGTATCGACTGCTTCGCCTCACGAAGCGCGCGGTTTCCGGTGCCGTTCCGGCGGAGGCAACTGTCGTGGATCTTCGCGACGAACTGCGGAAGGGCAACCGCTCGGTTTTTAGCCGAGCGCTCAGCGAAAAAATTGTGTCGCGGCTTTCGCGCGGCGAGCAGGTCATGCTCTTTATGAACCGGCGCGGCTATGCGCGCTTTCTGTCCTGCCGGAGCTGTGGCGAGGCGCTTCGCTGCCCGCATTGCGATGTGACATTGACCCTTCACGAAGACGGCAGTCTTCGCTGTCACTACTGCGGATACCGTACCGTGAAACCGGAGCGCTGTCCGAGCTGCGGTTCTCCGTATCTTGCCGGCTTCGGTATGGGCACCCAGCAGCTGGTCGAGCAGACCGGGCGCATGTTCCCGGCGGCGCGCGTATTGCGGCTGGACGCGGATGCGGTGCGGGGACATGACAGTGGACAGGGCATACTGGAAAAATTCCGGGCGGGCAAAGCCGACATTCTGATCGGAACCCAGATGATTGTGAAAGGGCACGATTTCCCGAATGTGACGCTGGTGGGGGTGATGGCGGCGGATACCGAGCTCTATGCAAATCGTTATACGAGCGCGGAGCGCTGCTTTCAGCTCTTAACACAGGCTGCGGGGCGCGCGGGACGCGCAAAAAAACGGGGAGAGTTTGTCATTCAGACCTATCGCCCGGAACACTATGCGATTCAGAGTGCGGCGGCGCAGGACTATGAGCGCTTTGCGGCGGCGGAGCTCGCCTACCGTCGCGCAGCCGGGTACCCGCCGGTTTTGCACATGCTGACCATACAGCTCGCCGCCAAGGACGAGACTGCGCTCACACGGGCGGCGGCGCTCTTTGCGGACTGTCTCAAACAAGCGACCGCGCTTGCTGCGGAGGCACCGCAGTGCATCGGGCCGGTCAATGCGGGCGTGTACCGCGTGCAGGACTATTTCCGGAAGATGATTTACATGAAGCATGCGTGCTATGATATACTGATACAAATCAAGACAGCGGCAGAGGAGGCGTTCCGGGCACAGATTCCGGGAGGCATTTCGCTTCTCTACGAGTTTGTCTGACGGAGAGGAGAACAAGTGGCACTTCGTACAATCAGAGAGATCGGTGATCCTATTTTAAATCAGCGGGCCAAGGAGATTCAGAGCATGACCCCGCATCTAAAGACGCTGATTGCCGACATGGTGGAGACCATGCGGGCGGCAAACGGCGTGGGGCTTGCGGCGCCGCAGGTCGGCATCCTGAAGCGGCTCGTCGTCATCGAGTGCGAGGAGGGCGAACTCCATGTGCTGATCAATCCCGAGATAACGGAGCGGGACGGCGAGCAGACCGGTTATGAAGGCTGCCTCAGCGTTCCGGGCAAGACCGGCATTGTGACGCGTCCGATGCATGTCATTGTCAAAGCGCTGAATGAGGACATGCAGCCTGTCACCGTCGAGGGCGAAGAGTTGCTCGCGCGGGCACTCTGCCATGAAATCGATCATCTGGACGGACATCTCTATACGGAAGTCGCCGAGGAGCTCTATACGAATGAGGAACTCGAGGCGATGCAGGAAGAAGAGGCGGCAGAGGAGCAGGAATGAGAATTGTCTATTTCGGAACGCCGGATTTTGCCGTCGCACCGCTCGTCGCGCTGCATGAGGCGGGACACGAGATTGTGCTCGTTGTGACCCAGCCGGACAAGCCGCGGGGCCGAGGGCACGCGCTGCAGTTTCCGCCGGTCAAGGAAGCCGCGCTTCGCCTCGGAATACCGGTCGCACAGCCGGAGAGGGCGCGAAATGCGGACTTTATCGGGCTGCTCCGCGCACAGAAGGCAGAGCTCTTTGTCGTGACCGCCTTCGGTCAGATTTTGCCGAAAGAAATTCTCGAACTGCCGCACTACGGCTGTGTGAACATTCACGCGTCTCTGCTTCCCGCTTACCGGGGAGCGGCACCGATTCAGTGGGCTGTCATCGACGGACAGCGGGAGAGCGGCATCACGACCATGTTAATGGACGAGGGACTGGATACCGGCGACATTCTCCGCAAGTATCCGCTCCCACTCAGTCCGGAAGAAACCGGCGGGAGTCTGTTTGCGAAGCTTGAGAAGCTCGGCGCGGAGGCAATCCTCGACACCGTACAGGGCCTCGAGGCGGGCAGCATCGTCCCCGAAAAGCAGGGCGAGACGACAACCGCATATGCCAAAATGCTGCGGAAAGAGATGGGAAATCTCGATTTTACCCGGGATGCGGCGAGTCTGCTTCGTCTGATTCGCGGACTTGACCCGTGGCCTGGCACTTTTACCTATCTGCACGGGAAGCTCCTGAAAATCAAACAGGCAACGGAAGGCGGAGAGGCATCCGGCAACATGCCGGGCGAGATACTCGCGGCGGATGAGCGCGGTATTTTTGTGCAGACCGGCGCGGGTGCACTCTGCATCACCGTGCTGCAGCCGGAGGGCAAAAAAGCAATGGCGGCGGCCAACTGGCTCCGCGGCGCCAAGGTGCAGCCGGGAGACCGCTTACAGCGCAGTCGGGACGCAGAGAACAAGGGATAAGACAGAGAGGAGGGTATCATGTACGGCTACTACGGATTGGATTGGACTTACCTTCTGGTACTCTTAGGTGTGGGACTGACACTCGGCGCCCAGGCCTTTTTAAAGAGCACATTTGCGCGTTACGCTAAAGTGCAGAGCAGCACCGGACTCACGGGGCGGGAAGTCGCGGAGCGGATTCTCCGGGCGAACGGCATCTACGATGTCACAGTGCAGGCAATCGGCGGACAGTTGACCGACCACTACGACCCGGCGAAAAAGACCGTAAATCTCTCGGAAGTCATCTACGACTCCCGGAGTATTGCCGCGCTCGGCGTCGCGGCACACGAGTGCGGCCATGCGATTCAGGATGACAAGAGCTATTTTCCGCTCCGCTTCCGGCACGCGCTGGTGCCGCTCGCAAACCTCGGTTCTCAGCTCGCCATGCCGATTATCATCATAGGCGTTCTGCTCAGCAACGGCAGAAATTTTCTGGGACCGCAGCTTTTGAATCTCGGCTTGCTTGCGTTCAGCCTTGCCGTGCTGTTTCAGCTGGTCACGCTGCCGGTCGAATTTAATGCGAGCCGCAGAGCGTTGATTCAGCTCCGTGAATTGCGTATTCTGCCGCCCAACGAGGAGTCGCAGGCGAGATCTGTTTTGTTTGCCGCTGCGCTGACCTATGTGGCGGGCGCGGCGTCTTCGCTCTTACAGCTTCTTCGGCTCTGGATTCTGTTCGGCGGAAGAAGGCGCAAATGACTGCGCCGAACGCGAGAAGTGTCGCCTTGGACTGCCTGCTCCTCATCACAGAGGAGGGGCAGTTCTCGCATGTCGTGCTTGCGGCTGCGCGGGATAAATTCGCCTGGATGCCGGAGGAAGAGAGAGCTCTCATAGAGCGCCTCGTGCACGGCAGCGTCGAGTATCTGCCGCAGCTTGACCGGCTGATTGCGGCGCGCTCTAAGACGCCGTTCCGAAAACTGAAGCCGGTAATTCGCTGCATTCTCCGCCTGTCGCTCTACCAGTTTTTATATCTCAGCCGGATTCCGGCGCACGCTGTGGTCAATGAGGCCGTGAAGCTGACAGAGCGCCGGGGGCTCTTTGGCCTGAAAGGCTTTGTCAATGCTATGGTGCGGCGCTTTGCGCGTGAGCGGGATGAAATCAGGGCGGAACTTGACGGGAGTCCTGACTTTGCTCTCCGCTATGCCCTGCCGCCGTGGCTTGCGCAGCGCTTTACAGCGCAGTTCGGCAGAGAAGAGAGCGAGAAAATTGCGGCGCGCTTTCTGGAACCGGCACCGCTCACGCTTCGCCTGAACCGGACTAAGTATATCGCGGCAGGAGAACCTGACGCCGTGACGGAAGGACTCACGCAGTCTCCGTACGCGCCGGATAGTTTTATTGCGGAAGAGGGGCTCACAGAACACATCCGGCGGCAGCTCGCGGCGGGGATGTTTTTTGTGCAGGATCTGAGTTCCTCGCTTGCGGTACAGGCGGCGCAGCCGAAGCCCGGTGAGCGGGTTCTGGATCTCTGCGCCGCACCGGGCGGCAAGAGCCTTGCGGCAGCGGATTGCATGCGGGGCGAGGGCAGCATAGTCAGCGCGGATCTCTCTCTCCAAAAGGTGGAACGCATGAGAGAGAACGTGGCGCGCACGGGTTTTTCCGGCTGTGTGCGGCCGCTACAGTCGGATGCGGGCGTGTTCCGTCCGGACTGGGAGGGCGAATTTGACCTCGTCATTGCGGACCTGCCCTGCTCGGGACTCGGTGTTCTGTCCAGAAAGCCGGACATCAAACTCAGACTGCGCGAAGAGGATATTCGTTCGCTCTGTGACTTACAGCGGCGCTTTTTAGAAAATGCAGTCCGCTATGTCCGTCCGGGCGGTCGGCTGCTCTACTCGACCTGTACGCTGACGGAAGAGGAAGATGAAGCGAATGCGGCGTGGATTGCGGCAAAGTTTCACGACTTCATGCCGGTTGATGTCGCTGCGGCGATGTCGTTCACCGGCGCGAAGGTGCTTCTCTGCCCTGCGGGAGCGGTCAAGATTTTACCGTCCCGTCTGCCCGCCGACGGCTTTTTTATCTCCGTATTTCGAAAGGCGGAATGAGATGGCAACGGAACTGGATCTCTGTTCGCTGACGCAAAGCGAACTCGGCGCATATCTGAAAGAGCTCGGCGAACCGGGCTTTCGCGCAAAGCAGCTTTTTTCCTGGCTGCATCAGAAAAAAGCACAGCGGTTTGACGAGATGAGCAATCTCCCGAAAAGTCTCCGCGAAAGCTTAAAAGAACATGCGAGACTGCCCGGATTGGTGCAGGAGGTTGTACAGGTCTCAAAGAACGACGGCACGGAGAAGTATCTTTTCTCGCTGTCGGACGGCAATATGATTGAGAGCGTTTTGATGCGCTACAACTACGGCAACTCGGTTTGCATCAGTTCCCAGGTGGGCTGTCGCATGGGCTGCCGCTTCTGTGCATCGACCGTGGACGGCCTCGCGCGGAATCTGACCGCCGGAGAAATGCTGGCACAGGTCTATGCAATCGAGCGGAAAATCGGGGAGCGCGTCTCGAATGTCGTCGTGATGGGAAGCGGCGAGCCGATGGATAATTACGACAATGTGGTCCGTTTTATCCGGCTCTTAAGCGAAAAGGACGGTTTAAATATCTCTCAGCGCAACATCACGGTATCGACCTGCGGGCTGGTCCCGGAGATACGGCGCTTTGCCGACGAAAAGCTGCAGGTGACGCTTGCACTGTCTCTGCACGCAGCGGATGATGCGACGAGACAGCGCCTCATGCCGATTGCAAATCGCTATGCGCTTCGTGATGTGCTGGACGCCTGCGCCTACTATTTCGAAAAGACCGGGCGGCGCGTCAGTTTCGAGTACAGTCTGGTCGCGGGGGTCAACGACACGCCTGCGGAGGCCGCGAAGCTGATCGCGCTTTTGCGGCACCGGAAGGGTCATGTGAATCTGATTCCGGTCAATCCGGTTGTGGAGCGGAGTCTCAAAGAACCGAGTCTCGCGGCGGTACACCGTTTTCGCGATACGCTCGAAAAGAACGGCATCAATGTCACAATTCGAAAGGAAATGGGGAGAGATATCGACGGCGCCTGCGGTCAGCTGAGACGCCGGTACCGGGATAAGAGAGAACAGGGAGATACCAAAGAGGAGTAGCAGATGAATGCAGTCGCACTGACAGACAGGGGAAGGGTTCGGGATTCCAACCAGGATACTGTGTTTGCGGAAAATCATCCCGTGGGAGCACTGCCGAACCTTTATATCGTGGCAGACGGAATGGGCGGCCACCGCGCGGGCGATTACTGTTCCCAGACACTGACCGCGCGCGTGGTTTCCGCCGTGCGGGAGAGCGAGGGCAAGTTACCGCTCCCGGCGCTTCGGGACGCGGTCTTGCTCGCGAACGAGAGTCTCTTTACGGAGGCCAGGCGCCATGCGGAACTCGAGGGCATGGGCTCCACGCTGGTCGCTGCGTTTCTGGAAGAGCAGAGCGCAACCGTTCTGAATATCGGTGACAGTCGCTGCTATGCCGGCTTTACGGACGGCAGCTTCCGCCAGGTAACGCGGGATCACTCCTATGTCGAAGAGATGGTGAGCGCGGGGAAAATGCAGCGCGGCAGCGAGGCGTATAAGAAGTCCAAAAACATTATCACGCGGGCCATCGGTGTCGGCGCGGAGGTGCAGATGGATTTGTTCGAGCTTCCGGCCGAGAATCTCGCGCTGCTCTTACTCTGCACGGACGGACTCACCAATATGCTCGAGGATGCGGAAATTCGGGAAATACTCTGTGAGACAATCACGCTGAAAGAAAAGGCCGAAAAGCTGATTCAGGCGGCAAATATGAAAGGCGGGCGGGACAACATCTCCGTGGTTCTGGTTGACCTTAGAGAGGAGGCGGGTGCGCAATGATTTTGAGATTAGGTTCGTATTTGCAGGATCGCTATGAGATTCAAGCCATAATCGGCACCGGCGGCATGGCGGAAGTGTATCGCGCTTTCTGTCACAAATTGCAGCGCACAGTCGCCATCAAAGTCCTGAAGCAGGAATATAACGGCAACGAGGATTTTATCCGCCGCTTTACGCAGGAAGCGCTGGCGGCCGCCAAGGTCAATCATCCGAATCTCGTCAATGTCTACGAGGTTGAGCACACGGACGGCGTCTACTACATTGTCATGGAATTTGTGGACGGCATCACGCTGAAGGAGTACATCCGCCAGAAGGGTAAGCTCGAGCAGCAAGAGGCCATCGGCATTGCGATTCAGGTCGCAAACGGCCTTGGCGAAGTGCACCGGCAGGGCATTGTGCACCGCGATGTGAAGCCGCAGAACATGATTATTTCGAGCGACGGCAAGGTGAAGCTCGCAGACTTCGGCATTGCTCGCGCGGCCTCGACCGAGACACTCTCACAGGAATCCATGGGTTCCGTGCACTATATTTCGCCGGAACACGCGCAGGGAAAGCCGACTGACGCGCGGAGCGATCTCTACTCGCTCGGCATCTGCCTCTATGAGATGGTTACGGGGCATGTGCCCTTTGACGGTGAAGAGGCGGTCACCGTGCTGCTCGCGCAAATCAATCAGAAGCCGGTGTCGCCGCGCTCGCTGAATCCGGAGATTTCGGAAGAACTCGACTATATTATTTTAAAGAGTCTCGAGAAACGCCCGGCGGCGCGCTACCAGAGTGCGGCCGAGCTGATTCAGGATCTGGAGGCAGCGTCCCGGAACAGCGGCGACATGTTGCCCCGCGTGCAGGAGACGCACGGAACGGGAGGAGACACTATCCTGTTTCACGCGGCAGATATCACAGAACGCGCGTCACAGGCCGACAGTGCGCGCGAGGAGACTGCGGGAGGCGAGGAAGAAACTGAGGACGAGGAAACATCGCCGACAGATCGCCGCCTGAATAAGCTGATTAAGGGCGTCGGCTTTGTACTGCTGGTGCTCTTACTCGGCGGCGGAGTTGCGGCCGGACTCATACTCTCCGGGATGCTCCGGAAAGATCCGACAGTCGCGGAGAGCGAGAGTGCCGAGACCGAATCGAGTTCCGCGCTCAGCGAGAAGCAGACCTATGTGCCGTATCTGATTGCGCTGAGCAGTGACGAGGCCGAGGAAAAACTCCGCGCGGACGACCTGACGCTGGTCATCCAGCTCCGGAAGAATTCGGATCAGTTTGAAAAAGATGTCGTGATGGAGCAGGAGCCGAAGGCCGGCACCGTGGCACAGAAATACAGCAAGGTCTATGTGACCCTGAGCCTCGGCACCGCAGAAACCGAACTCTCGGAACTGAATCTGGTCGGTACGGAGGAGGAGAGCGCAAAGAAGGCGCTCACAGAGAAAGGCTTTTCCGTGGAAGAGAAGAGCGAATACTCCGACACGATTGAAAAAGGCAAGGTGGTGCGCTTAAGTCCCGAAAAAGTGAAAAAGGGCGATACCGTCACGATCGTACTTTCCCTCGGCAAGGAACCGGAGAAGGTCAAGATGCCGGATCTTACCTACAACACGGAGGACAGCGCAAAACAGGCGCTCACCGAAGTCGGCCTGACGCTCGGCACCGTGACCAAAGAGCACTCGGACACCGTGCCGCAGGGACAGGTGATACGCCAGAGCGTGAGCAACGGAACGGAAATCGAAAAGGGCAAGAGTGTGGATCTTGTGCTCAGCGACGGTCCGAAGGTCACCGCGGTCGAATCCACACAGGCGAGCGAGGCCGCGTCCCGCTATGTCGCCTCGATTGATACGAACTTTACACTCTCGAATCTGATCGGACCGGATTCCGGTGCAACCAGTGTCTCGGTCATGGTGCGCCTTCGCCAGGATGTGAACGGACAGACCGTCTACCGGACGCTCATGGAACCGCGCACCATTCGGGGCGATGCGATTCTGCCGCTCCGCTTCCGCACCATTGAGGGCGCCTATGGCGTGGACACGGGCTATGTGGAGATCGTGCGGACGGATAACGGCCAGGTACTGCAGAGCTTCGATGTGCAGTTCTTCAAGGTGCAGTAAGCCATGCGGGGAAAAATCATCAAAGGCATTGCCGGATTTTATCTCGTAGACTGCGGCGGTGAGGTCTTGACCTGCAAGGCGCGGGGCCTCTTCCGGAAGCGGGGGGAAAAGCCGCTGGTCGGCGATTTAGCGGAAGTCGAGGCAGCGCAGACCAGCGAATCGGAGGCAAATATCGTAACCCTGTTGCCGCGGAAAAACCGCCTGATTCGCCCGGCCGTCAGCAATGTGGATCAGGCATTGGTCGTGATGGCGGTGCGGACCCCCAACCCGCAGTTCTATCTGCTTGACCAGTATCTGGTCACAATGGAACTGCAGGAAATACCGGCGGCGATTCTGTTCACCAAAGAAGATCTGGACAGAGGGGAACTCGCGGACTACCGAAGTCGCTACGAAACGGCGGGGTATCCGGTCTTTTCGGTGAGTGCCGAAAACGGCAGCGGCATCGAAACGCTGCGCGCCCATCTCGCGGGCAAGACCACGGTGCTCGCCGGTCCCTCCGGGGTCGGAAAGTCGACTCTCACGAATTTACTCTGCCCTGCGGCGAACATGGAGACTGGAGAGCTGAGCCGCAAGAATTTGCGCGGCAAGCAGACCACACGCCACACGGAGCTCTTTTGCCTTGGCGAGAACAGCTATCTGCTTGACACGCCGGGCTTTACGGCAGTCGAGGTTTGGGGCGATACGGAAGCATTCAAACAGGCGTTTCCGGAAATCCGGGCTTTGGAGGGGCAGTGCCGCTTTACCGGCTGCAACCACGGCGCGGAACCGGACTGTGCCGTCAAGGCAGCGGTTGCTCGCGGCGAGATTGCGGCGAGCCGCTATGAGAGCTATCGGAAGATGGCAGAAGAGAGCGCAGAGAGGAGAAAATATTGAAGACATATCGTTTGGCACCGTCCCTCTTGTCGGCGGATTTTACGGAACTCGGCAGTCAGATTGACTTTCTCAAATCCCTGGGGGTTCGTGCCCTGCACTGCGACATTATGGACGGCGATTTCGTGCCGAGCATTTCCTTCGGCATGCCGGTTCTTAAATCAATTCGAAAGAAAACCGATCTCTTTCTGGATGCGCACCTCATGGTGACGGAACCGGATCGCTATATCGACGCCTTTGTCGAAGCGGGCGCAGACGGCATTACGGTGCACGCCGAGGCCTGTCGGCATCTGGACCGCACGGTACAGCACATCAAGGCCTGCGGCAAGAAGGCGGCAGTCGCCTTAAATCCGGCGACACCGCTTGTCGCGGTCGAGGACATTCTGCCGGAACTCGACATGGTTCTCCTTATGTCGGTGAATCCGGGCTTCGGCGGGCAGAGCTACATTCCCTACTGCACGGATAAAATTCGCAGACTGCGGGCACTCGCAGATCAAAAACATCCGGAACTCTCGATTCAGGTGGACGGTGGCGTGAACCGGAAAACACTCGCGGAAGTGCTCGCTGCGGGAGCCGATGACATTGTCGCGGGATCGGCCGTTTTCGGAGGAAATATCGCGGAAAATGTCGCTTTTTTCCTGGATGCGTTCCGACAGGCGGAGGCAAAAGAAAAGGCATGAAACGGGCGCTGTTAATTGCGAGCGGTCATGTGGACAAATATTTCGCGGAGCGGGTCATAAGTGCTCTGCAGGAAATCGAAAATCCGCTTATGTTTGCGGCAGCCGACGGCGGCCTCAGAACCTTTGACCTGCTCGATTTACGACCTGCACTTTTGGTCGGGGATTTCGATACAGTTGAGGCAGAGATTCTCGCGCGTTATATCAATCACCCGGACATAGAAGTGCAGCGCCATAATCCGGTCAAGGACGATTCGGATTTGGCGCTTGCAATCGGCACACTCGCGGAGAAAGGATGCACGGAAATTTATGTGCTCGGCGCACTCGGCGGCAGGGCAGATCACAGCCTTGCCAATATGCGTCTCTGCTATGCCTACAAAAAAAGAGGCGTGTCGCTGTACTTGCTGGATGAGCAGAACCGCATCCGCTGCGTTTTGGCAGCCGAACGGCATTTTTCACTTCGGCGGGACAGGCAGTGGGGAAAGTATCTCGGCTTTTTCCCGATCGGCGGAACCGTGGAAATCAAGAAACTGAGAGGCGTGCGCTATCCGCTCACTGACTTTTCGCTGAGCGATGCAACAGCGCCGACGCTGACCGTGAGCAATGAAATCAGTGCCGACAGTGCGGAACTGGAACTCTCGGGAGACCCTGCGGCGGGACTCCTCCTGATTGAGAGTTGTGACAGAGAGGAGTCTAAATGGATCAGGTCGTAAACTGGTTTGCGACAACCGTAGGAAGCAGAATATCGGCGGAGGCCGTCACCTTTATCGTTTCCCTTTTGCCCATACTGGAATGCAGAGGCGGATTATTGCTGGCGTCTATCCTCAAGGTAAACCTGCTGAAGGCAATACCACTGGTCATTGTCGGGAACATACTCCCAATTCCGTTCGTGCTGCTTTTTATGCGTCGTATTCTGAATTTTATGCGCCGTTTTTCGATGACGCGCCCCTTTGTCGAGTGGCTCGAAAAGCGCGCCAAAAATAAGTCGGCAGGTTTAAAGCGCGGTGAGTTCTGGGGGCTTTTGCTCTTTGTCGGAATACCGCTGCCCGGAACCGGTGGTTGGACAGGCGCCCTGGTCGCCAGTTTAATGGAGATGGACTTTAAAAAAGCGATGCTCGCAATTTCGCTCGGCGTATTGCTTGCGACCTTTATTATGGCAATTGTCTCTTACGGTCTGTTGGGTATTTTGTTTCACTGAGAGACAGAGACAAGCGGGGTCAGTGCCCCTGCTTGTCTTGTTTTCGTTTTCGGTGTATAATCGGTTAAATCTTTTTTGCGGGCGGACAAGCGCTTAGGAGGAGTAGGAATGATTGATATTCGGTTTCTGAGGGAAAACCCGGAGGCGGTGAAGGAGAATATTCGGAAGAAGTTTCAGGAGCAGAAGCTCCCGCTGGTGGACGAAGTCATTGCGCTCGATGAGGAGAGCCGCAAGACCCAGGCGGAGGCCGATCAGCTTCGCAGCGACCGGAATAAAATCTCAAAGAGCATCGGCGCTCTGATGGGACAGGGCAAGAAGGACGAGGCCGAGAAGGCGAAAGAAGAAGTCGCAAAGATTAACGAGCGCCTCGCGGCACTCGAGCCGAGAGAGGCGGAAATCACGGCCAGAATCCGGGAGATTATGCTGACCATCCCGCAGATCATGGATCCGTCGGTTCCGATCGGCAAAGACGATTCCTGCAATGTCGAAATTCAGCGCTACGGCGAGCCGGTGGTGCCGGATTTTGAGATTCCCTACCACACGGATATCATGGAGCGCCTGCACGGCATTGACTTAGAGGCAGCCGGCAAAGTCGCGGGCAACGGCTTCTACTACCTGCTCGGCGACATTGCGAGACTGCACTCGGCGGTGCTGAGCTACGCGCGCGACTTTATGATTGACCGCGGCTTCACCTATGTGATTCCGCCCTACATGATCCACTCCGATGTCGTGACCGGCGTGATGAGCTTCCCCGAGATGGACGCGATGATGTATAAAATCGAGGGCGAGGATCTCTATCTGATCGGCACGAGCGAGCACTCGATGATCGGGCGCTTTATTGACAGCGTGAACGACGAGGCAAAGCTCCCCTACACGCTGACTTCCTATTCCCCCTGTTTCCGCAAGGAGAAGGGCGCACACGGCATCGAAGAGCGCGGTGTGTACCGCATTCACCAGTTCGAGAAGCAGGAGATGATTGTCATCTGCAAGCCGGAAGAGTCGATGGACTGGTATAACAAGCTCTGGCAGAACACCGTGGATTTCTTCCGCAGCCTCGATATTCCGGTCAGAACGCTCGAGTGCTGCTCCGGCGATCTTGCGGATCTCAAGGTCAAGAGCTGTGACGTGGAGGCTTGGAGCCCGCGCCAGAAGAAGTATTTTGAGGTGGGCAGCTGCTCGAACCTCGGCGATGCGCAGGCGCGCCGCCTCCGCATCCGCGTGAAGGGCGCGGACGGCAAGAAATACCTCGCCCACACCTTGAATAACACCTGCGTCGCACCGCCGCGCATGCTGATTGCATTCCTCGAGAACAATTTGCAGGCGGACGGATCGGTCCGTATTCCTGAAGCACTTCGTCCCTACATGGGTGGCAAGTCTGAACTGAGAGCCTGAAAGGAGTAAAGAGATGGCATACTATTTTGAGGAACCGTCGAGAACATTCGGAGAGTACCTTCTGGTTCCGGGATACAGCTCCGCACAGTGTGTTCCGACCGCTGTGAGCCTGAAAACGCCGCTGGTGCGTTTCCGGAAGGGCGAGGAGCAGTGCCCGGTTGAGATGAATATTCCGATGGTCTCCGCCATCATGCAGTCGGTTTCCGGCGATAAGCTTGCGATTGCGCTCGCAAAGCAGGGCGGCGTCTCCTTTATTTACGGCTCCCAGAGCGTCGAGGATGAGGCGGACATGGTGCGCCGCGTCAAGCAGTACAAGAAGGGCTTTGTGACCTCGGATTCGAACCTGCCGCCGACCGCAACCTTGGCGGACGTGCTTGAGCTGAAGAATGAGACCGGTCACTCGACGGTCGCCATCACGGATGACGGCACGGCGCACGGCAAGCTCCTCGGTATTGTCGCGAGCCGCGACTACCGCTTGTCTCGTATGCCGATGGATCTCAGCGTCAAAGAGTTCATGACCCCGCTGGAGCGTCTCATCACGGCGCCGGCGAGCACAAATCTCCACGACTGCAATGACATTATCTGGGACAACAAGATTAACTCCCTGCCCCTTGTCGACGACGAGGGCAGACTTCAGTACATGGTGTTCCGCAAGGACTACGACAGCCACAAGGAGAATGTGAACGAGCTTCTCGACGAGAACAAGTCCTATGTGGTCGGTGCGGGCATCAACACGCGCGATTATGAGACCCGCGTCCCGGCTCTGGTCGAGGCGGGTGTCGATGTGCTTTGCATCGATTCCTCCGAGGGCTATTCCGAGTGGCAGGAGAGAACCATCTCCTGGATTCGCGCGAACTACGGCGACCGCGTCAAGGTCGGCGCGGGCAATGTTGTGGACCGTGAGGGCTTCCTCTTCCTCGCGAAGGCGGGCGCCGATTTCGTGAAGATCGGCATCGGCGGCGGTTCCATCTGCATCACCCGCGAGACCAAGGGCATCGGCAGAGGCCAGGCAACGGCAGTCATCGAAGTCGCGAAGGCGAGAGACGACTACTTCAAGCAGACCGGTATCTATGTTCCGATTTGCTCGGACGGCGGCATTGTCCACGACTACCACATCACGCTGGCACTCGCGATGGGCGCCGATTTCGTGATGTTGGGTCGCTATTTCGCGCGCTTTGACGAGAGTCCGACCGCAAAACTTCGCATCAACGGCAACTATGTCAAGGAGTACTGGGGCGAGGGTTCGAACCGCGCGCGGAACTGGCAGCGCTACGACCTCGGCGGCGCACAGAAGCTCTCGTTCGAAGAGGGCGTGGACAGCTATGTTCCCTATGCGGGCACACTCGCGGAGGGCGTACAGACGACGCTCTACAAAGTGCGCTCGACCATGTGCAACTGTGGTGCGCTTTCCATCGAAGAGCTGCAGGAGAAGGCGAGACTGACCGTTGTCTCCTCGACCTCGATTGTCGAGGGAGGCAGCCACGATGTCATTCTCAGGAACAATAACCAGACGAACTGACAGGGGGTTCCGTGAAAAAGAAATCCCTCGCCGCGCTCTGCCTTATCGCGGTGCTGCTACTCGGAATTCTTTGGCGCCTGCAGGCAGAGCGAACGAACCGAAAGCCGCTAGAGCGCAGCGGCTTTCTCTTTGACACCGTGATTGCGGTCTCGCTCTACGACAAGCAGGACGAGACTGTGCTCGACGAGGCTTTTCAGCTGCTCGAGCACTACGAGGAAGTGTTTTCGCCGACGAAGACCGACAGCGAGCTGTACCGCATGAATCACCGCGGCAGCGGTGTCACAACTTGGAAGGCGAGTCCTGCGATGCTCGACATGGTAAAGCTCGGACTCCGCTACAGTGAGCTCTCCGACGGCGCCTTTGATGTGACGGTGCTTCCGCTGAGTTCGCTCTGGAACTTTTCGGGCGGCGAGCCCAAGCTGCCTTCCGAGCCAGAGATTCAGGCGGCACTTGCAAAAGTCGACTATCGACGCGTGCACATCGAGGGAGATGTGATCGACTTCGGCGATGATGTCACGCAGATTGACTCGGGCTCCACGGCAAAGGGATATATTGCCGACCGCCTGAAGGATTTCCTGGTCGAGAAAGGCGTCAAGAGTGCCATCATCAACCTCGGCGGCAATGTGCTCTGTATCGGCGAAAAGGCGAAGGGCAAGCCCTTCCAGATTGCCATCCGGAAACCGGAAGAGCACTCGAACGATGTCGTCAAAATTCTGGATATCGACGGACTCTCTGTCGTGTCCTCGGGCGTCTATGAGCGCTTTTTCGACATTGACGGCGTCCACTATCACCATATCTTAAATCCGCGCACAGGCTACCCCTATCAGAACGGCATTACGTCCGTGACCATTGTGGGGCCGAGCTCAGCGGAGTGCGATGCGCTCTCGACGACGGTTTTTTCGCTGGGGCAGGAGGCCGGCATGGCGCTGCTCAATCGCACAGAGGGCTATTACGGCTATATGATTCTGGAAGACGGCACCATGCTGACTTCGGAGGGCGCACAGCCCGGTAAGAATCCGTAGTATTTTGGGAAGGAGTTAAAACGGCCGATGACGATGAAACAGAGACGTTCTCGTAGGAGGATTTTACTCCTTTCCTTTTTTGTGCCGCTTTTTGCGTTGCTCTGCCTGTTTGTGCAACGCGGCATCTTCCCGTTCGGCGAGGAGAGCTTTCTTCGCACCGACCTCTACCACCAGTACGCGCCCTTTTTCTCCGAATTCCAGTACAAGTTACAGCACGGCGGCAGCCTCCTGTACAGCTGGGACATCGGCCTCGGGGTAAACTTCACGGCAATCTACGCCTACTACCTTGCGAGTCCCCTAAACTGGTTCGTGGTGCTGTTTCCGAAGCGCTATGTGATTGAGTTCGTGACGCTTCTGATTGTGATAAAGACAGCGCTCTCCTCGGTCAGCATGACCTACTATCTGCTGCGCCACAGCCGCCGGGACGGACTTTTTGCACCGATTTTCGGTATCCTCTATGCCTTTTCGGCCTATATGGCAGCCTATTCCTGGAATGTCATGTGGCTCGACTGCATCGTGCTGTTCCCGCTGATACTGCTCGGCACGGAGGAAATGGTGCGGGGCGAGAGCTCGATGAAGTACATTCTCTGCCTCGGTCTGAGTATTCTCTCGAACTACTATATATCCATCATGATCTGCCTGTTCTTGGTTTTTTATGCGGTCTTTCAGGCAGTCACGGCGGAACTCGGCCCGGCGGAAACCGGAAAGGCAGCGCTTCGCTTTGCAATCGCCTCGCTGATCGCGGCGGGGCTCGCGGCGGTGGTGCTCCTGCCGGAGATTTTTGCGCTGCGTTTAACGGCCTCGGGCGAGATGAACTTCCCGAAGACCTTTGAGAGTTACTTCTCGATTGTCGACATGATGGCGCGTCAGCTCCCGTTTGTGGAGTGCGAGATCGGCCTTGACCACTGGCCGAACATTTACTGCGGTATTTTCACGCTACAGCTTTTGCTCCTGTACTTTACAAGCCGCGAAGTGCCGATTAAGCAGCGCGTGGGTTATGCGCTGTTCCTGCTCTTTTTCTTTGCGAGTTTTTCGGTCAATGTGCTGAACTACATCTGGCACGGCTTCCACTACCCGAATTCGCTCCCTGCGAGACAGAGCTTTATCTTTTGTTTCCTCGTGCTCTATCTCTCGTTTCAGGCCCTGGAGCACTTTCCGCGTTTTTCGCCGCGCGAAATTTTCCTGAGTTTTGCGGCAGTGGTGCTCTTTATTCTGTTTGCCGAAAAACTGGTCACGGAAGAACATTTTCATTTCTGGGTCTTTTATCTCGCGTTTCTGCTCGCGGCGCTCTACGGGCTCATTTTCCGCTCCTATGCGACGGGACAGTTTGCGAGGGAGTACTATTTTTGCATATTGCTCCTTCTGGTCACGCTGGAGTCGACGCTGAATCTCGCCTATACGAGCATACCGACGACGAGCCGCACCGAATATACTGCGGACAATGCGGATATTCAGCTGCTGAAAAAATCGGTTCCCGAGACGCCGTTTGTGCGCTTCAAAAAGTACGAGCGGAAGAGTAAGGACGACGGCGCTTTCTTGAACTTCCACTCGGTCTCACTCTTTAGCTCGACCGCCGATAAGTCGCTCACGGACTTCCTGCGCTCGGTCGGCTGCGAGGCGTCGGTCAACGCCTATTCGATCACCGGTTCCACGCCGCTCGTCGATGCGCTGCTGGATGTCGGGTACGGCTTTGTCTCGGACGAAACGTACGATAAGAGCCAAGAAGAGGCAGGGCGCTCCGGCTCAACTGTGCTCGTCAAAAACCCTGACACGCTGCCGCTCGGGTTTGTGGCAGAGCACGACTTCACGGACAGTTGGAGCCGCACCTTTGAGAATCCCGCCGATGTGCAGAACGATCTCTGCAACCTGTTCAATACGTCGCCTGTGCTGATTGCGTACGACACCAAGCCGAACGGCAGTCAGGAGAGCATGACAGTGGAGCAGGACGGCCTCTACTTTGCCTTTGCGACCAATGCGAAGGCAAATAAGATCAAGTTTTCGTCGGACGACAAAGACAAGACCTTCGACAATCTGAAACGCCGCTATCTGATGGAACTCGGTTACCGGAAGGCGGGCGAAATTCTGAACTTTTCGGAGATTTCCGACGATAAGCCCGAGCCCTCGGTCGTCGTGTACCGCTTTGATTTCGACGCACTGAAAGAACTCCGACAGGCCATGCTGAAGCACGGGATGCAGATAGACAGTTATACGGACAACACAATCAACGCAGAGGTCGAGGCGGAGGGGCCGTCCCTGCTCTTTACGAGCATCCCCTATGACAAGGGCTGGACAGTCTATGTGGACAGGAAGCCGGTCAAGACCGAGAAGGCCATGGATGCCTTTCTCGCGTTCCGCGTCCCGAGCGGACAGCACCACATTCATTTCCGATATTTCCCGGAGGGGCTGAAACTCGGTGCCTTTGTGAGTTTCCTGTCGCTCCTGGCGCTCGTCTTCTTCCGGCGCTTTGAAAAGAACTATGAACAGCGCTTCCAGCGGCGCGTCACAAAGCGCTATGAGGCGCTCTATCAGGAGATGCAGGAGGCTTCCCTCCGGATGCGCGCCGAGAGCCTTGCGGCACAGCAGGCAGACGCAGCGCAGCAGACAGACGCA
>NZ_DBHIHF010000001.1:0-110338 GCF_057248925.1 Stomatobaculum sp. | reverse complement strand
CGGCGTACAGCTCGTAAATTTTGAGGAGCTCTGAGAATTGCAGCCAAGAAACGATACACAGGAAAGAACAAGGTTTGCCTTCCCGGCAGACCTTGTTTTTTTTTCGCGTTTTTATTTTTGCAAATAATTGTAGTCGTAAGTCTTTTTTTTTTTTTGAGTTATGTTACATTTGTTTCCGACGGCCTGCTTTATGAGAAAATAGAAGTTCTCGGCAGCCGGACACAAATCATAACACTTTGACTTGAAGGGAGAAACAGTATGAAGAAGAGACTTATGACAGCGGCGGCAGCAGTTTGCGGCACAGTGATGATGGCAATGCCGGTTCTTGCGGCAAATGCAGGCTGGCAACGGGACAACCGCGGCTGGTGGTATCGGTATGCGGACGGGGGCTATGCAAAGTCTGCCTGGGTTTCCGACAACGGGAACTGGTACCGCATGGACGAGAACGGCTACATGCAGACCGGCTGGGTCAATGTGAACGGAGACTGGTATTATCTGGATGCTTCCGGCAGTATGCAGACCGGCGAGGTTGAGGTTGGCGGAAATCGATTTATGCTCTCAGACCAGCATGACGGCAGATATGGTCGTATGCTTCGGAATGGGGAGGTTTATAAAGGACAAGCAATAAGTGCCTGGACAGAAGGCTCCGGACACCCGGAAGGGGCGTTAAAGGAAGACGAACGTAGAACTAGTGTAATTCAGGAGAGCAGAGGCGATCTGGATGCAGACGACACAATTAAGGCATTACAGGAGCAAGATCTTGAGAACGCAAAGCGGGAATGGGCATCCCCAGAGTTTCAGCAGTATTTTAAGTCGTATCATGCAAATGACTGAGTTGAATGGATTTTCGAAGCCCCAATTTTGACGCAGGGTTCTGAAGATGTCAGAAGCCTTTCTGTGATTCGATAAGCAAAAAACAAGGTCTGCCCTTCTCGGCAGACCTTGTTTTTTTGCGCGATTTTATTCCTGTTCCCCCTGATTCAGATACCGCCATAGTGTTGTCCGGCTGATGCCGAGTTCTCTGGCTGCCGCGGCGCGGTTGCCGCCGTGGGAGGCCACGGTTTCCTGGATAATTTCCAGGATGCGCTGGTCGAGTGTTTTCGGCGCGGACGGTTGCATGGCTTGCTTGTCCACCGGTTCCGCCGTGCGAAGCAGGCGCTCGCGCTGCAAAAGGTCCAGGACAGTGCTGCTCCGGATATAGGCACTGTCGGAGAGCGCGGCGAGAGAGCGGAGCAGGTTCTTGAACTGTGTGTAGTTATTCGGCCAGGAATAGCTGCGGAGCAGCTCCAGCGCGCGCGGTTCGAAGGCGGAAATCTGTTTGCCGAGCTCTAGATTCAGGTTGTTCAGGTAGAGACTTGCAAGCGAGGGAATTTCATCGGCGCGATTTCGGAGCGAGGGGAGTCTCAGGCTCATGCAGCCGAGCCGCTCGCTGAAGAGCCGCGTCATCTCGCTGACCGGCGCATCGTCCGCGACGGCGGCCGAAAAAAGCAGGCGCACCCGGCGCGCAAGGCCGGTGTCCTTGATGGCGGAGAGCAATGCGCGCCCCTGCGCTTCCGGAATCTGCTCGAGGTTCTGGAAATAGACTGTGTTGCCGCTGTCGCAGAGCGGCGAGTTGTAGTGATCGAGGAGGAAATCCCAGCTCTTATCCGAAGCTTCGGCGCAGTCCACGACGACGAGCGGATTGTTGACGAGCAGACTGTGCAGATAGAGAAAGCGCGCAATCTGTTCTTTGCCCGTGCCGCTCTCACCGAGGATCAGCAGAGGCTGTTGCAGGCGTGCCAAAGCCTTGATTTCCGTGCCGAGCGATCCCATGGCACCGCTTAAGCTGTAAAAACTGTTGGAGAACAAAAATTCACACTCCCCCTTGCCGAAGGTTCGTATGCCGGTGTTACGCCGGTGCAGCGGAATGCGGGAGGGCATACAGTAGAAGAGAGTGCGCTCCGCGCGGTCCAGAAACACCTGTTTTGCGGTGATATGGAAGAACTCTCCCCGGTCGCTGTGATAAAAACGGAGCGTGCCGTTCCGCGGCACTTCACGCTGTACCGTGCGCAGTTTTTGCAGGAGCGCATCGGGAAATTCCGCGAGGCTGCTGTAGAAAAGAGTGCCGTCATCGGAGAGCACGGCGACAAGGGCGCCCTGCCCTTCGGTTACGCTCTTTAAGAGCGTATTCTCTCTGCGAAGGCGCACAAACCAGGCACTCAAGGTGAGCGCCTGATCAATCGCTGTGTGAATGCTCTCGGTTCCCGAGGTAATCAGGAAAGCATCCAGACCGAGCTGTCTTGCGGTGGTGTGCGCTATCATATCGCAGACCACCATGTGGTAGCCGTCCTGCTGTAGCTTTTTGAGGGCGGCAGGCACTTCATCGGCGCTGGCAATCGTGAAGATATCGAGCTCCAGTCCGAGGAGTGCGGAGAGCGTGTGTGCGGGCTCGGTGATGCTCTGGAAACCGACAATCGCATAGCGCTTGGTGTAATTTTCCGCGAGTTTGATGGTGCGGAGTATGTCATAGATGGAAATCGGAATCTCCACGACCGGAAGCGAGGTCTTGTTTCGGAGCAGCTTCGCCGTGCCGCCGCGGGAGATGATACAGTCATAGATACTGATGTCAGTGGCCTCTAAGATTGCGAGTGCCGCATCGAGGTCGGCGGTGAAAATGTCGAAGTCGGCCTGCGGATAGGCCTCTGTGGCGTGTTGCAGTGCCGTATTCATTCCTTCATAAGGCGCAATCGCAAGGATGCGGATATGTGGCTGTTTGTTGTTTGCTGTCATGAAGACACCTCCTCCTAGTTTCAGTATACCAGCTTTGCCGAAAAGAAAAAGAGGATTGCGTTTCAAATAGGAACCCAAAATTGACTCGACCGGATTCAAAAGGGACACTGTGTCAAATTGAAACACTTTTTCTGCATTTTTGCGTGCATTCTCTGCGGCAATTTAGCATAATGAAACCATACCTTGGCAATAACCGGAGAAAGAGGAGGAGACATGCTTCGCTTGCTGATTCTTGCGGATGATTTTACCGGTGCGCTGGACACCGGGGTGCGCTTTGCTGCGCGCGGCATTCCGACCCAGGTTCTGACCGCTAAGGCGCATCATTTTACAGAAGAAGACGCAGAGGTGCTCGTAATCGACACGGAAACCAGACATCTCAGTCCGACAGAGGCGGGCAAGATTGTGCGTGCTCTGACGGAGAGTGCGATACATGCCGGTGTCTCCTGCGTCTATAAAAAGACAGATTCCGCGCTCCGCGGCAATGTCGGTGCGGAACTGGAAGCCGCGCTCTCGGGGAGCGGCGAGTCTGTGCTTCCCTTTCTCCCGGCATTTCCGGAACTCGGCCGGACAACGGTCGGAGGTCGCCATTATATCAACGGAATACCAGTCGATGAGAGCCCTTTCGGCAAGGATCCGTTTGAACCGGTGCGGACGGCGGAAGTTACGGCTCTGCTCGGACTGCAGAGCAAGCTCCCGGCAGAGAGTTTTCCGCCGCTTGCGGCGGATGGTACCGTGCCGTCGAGGGGCGGCGGTATTCTGATTTTTGATGCGGCAAGCGAAGAAGAGTTGTTTGCAAGCGGCAGAGCACTGTTTCGAAAAACCGTACCGCGGGTGCTTGCCGGTTGCGCCGGGTTTGCGGCCTACTTGCCGGACTTACTGGGACTCGGCGCGCGCGGTGAGAGCAGTTTACCGGCGCTCTCCCCGAGGCTACTGGTTCTCTGCGGGAGTGTGAATCCGATTACACGCCGTCAGCTCTCCGTTGCGGCGGATGCGGGCTTTCGGCATGTGCATCTCACGCCGCAGGAGAAAGTATTGCCGGACTTTTTTGCGACGGCGGCGGGAGGTGTAGCACTTCAAGCACTGCGGGAACAGCTGAGAGAGCATCCGTATCTCATCATTGACAGCAATGATGCGGGTGAAAATACGGAGACAAAAAACTATGCGGAGAACCTGGGACTTTCTCTCGATGAGCTGCGCTGTCGTATTGCAAATGCGCTTGGCACAGTGCTCGCAGGGCTCATCGAAGAGCCCGCACTCGGCACTTTGTTGCTGACCGGCGGCGATACACTCCTACAGTGTATGAATGCACTTGGTGTTCGGAAGGTGGAACCGGTCGGCGAGTTGGAGAGCGGGATTGTGCTCTGCCGCTTTTCCTATCGCGGAAAAGAGCATGCCGTGATTACCAAGTCGGGCGGATTCGGGGAAGAAGATTTGTTGCCGCGCCTTGCGCGCTTTTTGGAGAAGAAGACAGAAGGAGAGAAGAAATGAGCAAATTTCCGAAATTACCGGGACTTTCGTTTGACGGCACGGTCTATGAAGATGAAGAGATGGGCGTACTGGAAGCCCTGTTGCCGACCGGCGGTTTTCCGACGGCACACGCACCGGCGATGGTAGAGTTGCCGAACGGCGATCTTCTCGCCTGCTGGTTTGCGGGCACCTATGAGGGCAGTGCGGACATCCACATTGTTTGTTCGGCGCTCAGAAACGGTGAGACCAAGTGGTCGGCTGTCACCGACCTCTCCCGCGACCCGAAAAAGAGCGAGCAGAATCCCTCGCTCTTTCTGGGACCGGACGGCGCTGTCTGGGCCATGTACACCGCGCAGGACGACAGAGAGAGCGGCAAGGACAATATGCAGTTTACGGCGGAAGTGCGTTGCCAGAAGAGCTTTGACGGCGGAAGAAGCTGGGGCGAGTATGAGACCGTATTTCCGGAGCCCGGAACCTTTTGCCGCCAGCCGATTCAGATTCTCTCGAACGGACGCTGGATTTTCTCCAACTGGCTCTGCACGGATTCGCCGGACGGACTCGCAGGCGATCCGACGGGATTTCGCATCTCGGATGACCAAGGAAAAAGTTGGAAGCTCGTGATGATGCCGAAGAGCAACGGCCATGTTCACGCCAATGTAATTGAACTCGAGCTGGGACATCTGGTCGCTTTTATGCGGCACCGCGAGGCAAAGCGCATTCACCGGAGCGAATCCTTTGACTGGGGAGAGAGCTGGTCGGAGCCGGTTCCCACGCCGCTGCCGAACAACAATTCCGGTATCAGCGCGGTGAAACTGAAGAGCGGTCGCATTGCAATCGCCTATAATCCGACCTCCGCGCCGGAGAGTCAGTCCGGCAAAGCGGCCTGGCCGGGACTGCGCTGCCCGGTTGCGGTGGCGCTCTCCGAGGACGGCGGCAAGACCTTCCCGCTGATTCGCTGGATGGAGCGGGGCGAGGGTTTTATCGGTGACGAAAACCGCACGAATAACCGCCAGTACGAGTATCCCTACCTCATGCAGAGTAGTGACGGTATGCTGCACTTAGCCTATGCCGCGAGAACCCGCGAGGGCATCAAGTATCTTCGCTTCCGCGAAGAAGATGTCGCAGGTGAAAAGCGCGAGACCATGGGACTTTATAACCCGACGGCGGCACAGAGCCGCTGAGTTTTGGGCGTGACAGTCATCCAATCAAAGGAGGAAACATCATGTTAAAGCAGTACAGTTTGAAATTACCGCATGCTGTCTACGGCGGCGAAAATGCGATGGAGCAGATCACGGATATTCTGAAGACGAACGCTGCCAAAAAGGTTGCGATTTTCACGGATAAGGGCATAGAAAAGGCCGGCTTGTTCGCACTGCCGGAGGCGGCAGTCAAGGCTGCCGGTGTCGAGTACTATGTGTTGGACGAGCTCCCGGCAGAGCCGAGCTATGAGGCAGTGCAGAAGCTGATTGATGAATTCAAGCACTCGGGCGCGGACTTTATCGTGGCCTGCGGCGGCGGTTCCGTGATGGACGCCGCAAAGCTTGCGAGCGTACTTGTGACTGATGACTACGGCGTGAAGGAATTGCTCGACACGCCAGGCATTGCCAAGAAGTGTGTTCCGATCATCCTGATTCCGACGACGGCCGGAACCGGCGCGGAGGTCACGCCGAATGCAATCGTCGCGGTTCCGGAGCGGGAACTTAAAGTCGGCATTGTCAATGAAAATATGATTGCGGACTATGTGATTCTCGACGCCAGAATGATTAAGAATCTGCCGCGCCCCATTGCGGCTGCGACCGGCGTCGATGCGCTTGCACACTGCATTGAGTGCTTCACCGGCAATAAGGCGAACCCATTCAGCGATATCTATGCGCTCGAGGGTCTGGATTTGATTCTCAATAACATCGAGAAGGCCTGCGATGACCCGGAGGCGATGAAAGAGAAGAATCGGATGCAGATTGCGGCCTACTACGGCGGTCTCGCAATTACGGCCTCCGGCACCACGGCGGTGCACGCGCTGAGCTACCCGCTCGGCGGCAAGTACCACATTGCGCACGGCGTGTCGAATGCAATCCTGCTGGCACCGGTCATGCGCTTTAACAGTGTGGATCCTGAGGTGAAGAAGCGCCTTGCCCTTGCCTATGACCGCTGCTGCCACGGGGAAAAGCACTGTGAGACAGTAGAGGAGAAGTGTGCGTGGATGATACGCCGCATCGAAGAAATCGTAGAACACCTCGATATTCCGAAGAGCCTTAAAAGTTTCGGTGTTCCGGAAGGAGATTTAGAGGGTCTCGTGCAGGCAGGCATGCAGGTTCAGCGTCTGCTCACCAACAACAGACGCCTTGTCACCGAGGCGGATGCGAGAGCACTTTACTTAGAGATTATGTGAGAAGCCGAGAGCAGAGAGAAGGAGGAGACAGCATGAAGACCAGTGAGATCAGAGGAATTATCCCCCCGGTTATTACCCCGATGAATAACGATGCAGAGCAGAGCGTCAACTATGCGGAACTGAGAAACCAGGTGAACCGCCTCTTGGCGGGTGGCGTGCACGGTATTTTTCCGGCGGGCACAAACGGCGAGGCCTATGCGCTCTCGCTTGCGGAGCGCGAAGAGATTTTTGCGGCCGTCATCGACGAAGTGCACGGCAGAGTGCCGGTCTATGCGGGCACGGGCTGCATCACGACCGCGGATACGATACGCCTCAGCAAGCGCGCCGAAGAACTCGGTGCGGACGCGCTTTCGATTGTGACCCCGAGCTTTGCGCTCGCATCCCAGAAGGAACTCTACGACCACTATGCGGCGGTCGCAAAAGAGGTGCATATCCCGATTATTCTCTACAACATTCCGGCGCGGACCGGCAATAAACTTCTGCCGGAAACGGTACAGGCTCTTTGCCGCGATATCGATGTGATTGTCGGCGCCAAAGATTCGAGCGGCGATCTCGAGAACCTGAAGGCATATATACGCCTCACCAAGGAACTTTCCAAGGAAGTTGCGATTCTCGCGGGCAATGACGGCGCGATTCTCAGCTGCCTCAAGGAAGGCGGCGCAGGCGGCATTGCGGGGCGCGCAAATATCTGGCCGAAGACACTTGCGAGTATCTACGACAAGTGGCTTGCAGGTGATGCTAGGGGGGCGGAGGAGGCGCAGGAAGCAATTTCCGAGCTGCAGAGCATCTTCCGCTACGGTAACCCGAATACGATTATCAAGACGGCAGTCGAGCTTCTCGGCTATCCGGTCGGGAAATGCCGCGCGCCGTTCTCCTATGTACCGGAAGAGGGCATTGAGGCGCTTCGGGAACTTCTGGATCGAAACAAGGCGCGCGGGCTCGCCTGAGGAGTCAGTATGGAAAACAGACCGATTGTCGGTATTACAATGGGTGATCCGGCCGGGACCGGACCGGAAATCAGTATTAAGGCGCTCGCAGACCCCGCACAATACGAGTTCTGCCGCCCGCTTATCATCGGCGACGCCGATATCATGGAGCAGGCGAAGGGCTTTGTGGGGCATCCGGAAATTAAGATTCACCGCTGTGAAAAGGTTGCGGATGCACTTTTTCAGCCGGGAACCGTGGACGTGCTGCATCTGCCGCTCATTGCGGATGTGAAGCGATTTGAGCTTGCCAAGGTAAGCGCCGAGGGCGGCAATGCCGCGTTTCAGTGTGTAAAAAAGGTCATTGCGCTTGCGATGGCCGGTGAGGTGGATGCAACCTGCACGAATGCGCTGAACAAAGAGGCTATGAATATGGCGCTTGCACAGGATAAGGGCGCGCGCTCGGACGGTTACACGCATTTTGACGGTCACACGGAGATTTATGCGACCTACACCGGAACCAAGAAATACACGATGATGCTTGCCCACCACGATTTCCGTGTGGTGCATGTCTCGACGCATGTCTCGCTCCGCGAAGCCTGCGAGCGTGTAAAAAAAGCGCGCGTGCTCGAGGTCATTGAGATTGCAAACCGGGCCTGCAAAGACATGGGCATCGAGCATCCGCGCATTGCGGTTGCCGGGCTCAATCCGCACTGCGGCGAGAACGGTCTTTTCGGACGGGAGGAAATCGAGGAGATTACCCCCGCAATCGAGGCGGCAAAGGCCGAGGGCATTACCGGTGTCACAGGACCCTGCCCGCCGGACAGCGTGTTCTCGCAGGCACTCGGGGGCTGGTATGACATTGTGGTCTGTATGTACCACGACCAGGGCCATATTCCGTTAAAGACGGTCGGCTTTGTCTACGACCGTGAAAAAAAGGACTGGAAGGCTGTGGAGGGCGTCAATGTGACGCTTGGCTTACCCATTGTCCGCGCGAGTGTGGATCACGGCACCGATTTTTACCATGCCGGCAAGGGCAACGGCAACGAGAAGAGCCTGATCAATGCGATGAAGTATGCGACGCGCATGGCGCTTGGCAGAGCAAAACAGAGAAATAACTGAGTGCGTTGTGCGACAGAAGAGAGCTGTTCCAAACAAGGACAGCTTTCTCTTTTTCTTTCAGGTATATGTTTCAAATTAGAACTATATTTTTAATTGTGAAAAAGAAAATAAGAAATGATTCAAAAGAGAACGAAGATGAGAAACAGTGCAGTGGGAGAGTCAGCGGTATATCGGTATACTTGAGACAAATGAACGAAAAGTTTGAAGGAGGATTTCGGTATGACAACACCTATGATACTTGCGCTGGCAATTACCGTTCTCATGATCGTCTTGATCATGGTCGACAAGTTGCCGTTCGGCGCGCCGCCGCTCATTGCCCTGCTCCTCATGGTGGTGCTCGGTGTCACGGACATCAAGACAGCTTTCGGCGGCTTCTCGAACTCGACCATTGTGATGCTTGCTTCCTTCATGGCAATCATCGCTGCGTTGCAGAAGACCAGCCTCTTGGTCCGATTTAAAGAGACAATGTTCAACCTCGCGGCACACGGCGGCTTCAAGGCCTACATCCTCTTGATTCTGGTTGTCATGCTGGGCTGCAGCCTCTTCGGAACCGGCTCCACTGCTTATTACGTCTTGGTAATCGGTCTCCTCTCCAACTTGCCGGATTCGAGAGCACTGCCGCCGTCCCGTGTGTTGATGCCCGCCGGTTTTGCGGCAAACCATCCTTTGCTCCCGTTCAACACGGCGCTCCAGTACGGCATTGTGATTGCGGTGCTGCAGAGTGTTGGCATCAATTCGAATGTGAACCTCGTGAAGTTCTCGCTTGTGAACCTCTGTCTCTCGCTCGGTTTCTTTGCATGGTGTGTCCTTGCGTATCGCATTATGCCGGATCACCCGATTACCAGCCAGAAGGCGGATGAGAGCAAGCTTGAGAAAAAAGTCACGCTCGACAGCCGGAAAGAAATGATTACCTATGTGAGCTTTGTGATTGCAGTGGTCGGTATGGTACTGCAGAGCAAAATCGGTGATGCAGGCTACGCCATTACGGCGCTCGCGGTCGCGGTACTCCTGATTGCGGGAGTTCTGAGCTTTGATGAGGTGAGAAGCGCAATCAGCGCGCCGATTATCCTGATGTCCGCCGGTGTCATCGGCATTGCGGATGCACTCGGCAATACCGGCTTAACGAACCTGGTCGGTCAGACCGTCGCAAATATGCTCGGCAGCAATGTGAACCCCTTTGTCCTGATTTTCGCGTTCTGCATCCTGACCAGTGTGCTCGCGACACTGACCGGTTCCACCATCGGTACGGTCTATGTCTTTGCGCCCATGGCAATCGCAACCTGTGTAAACCTGGGACTCGATCCGACCGCGGCAGCGGCAGCCATCGTGATTTCCGGCTGGTGCGGACACTTCCTCCCGATTGACGGCATGCCGGCCATGATTATGGGTGCAGGCAATTATAAGATCGGCGAGTTCTGGAAGTTTACGGTCCCGCAGTACTTTATTCGCCTACTTGTGCTGACCGCAGGCGCCGTAATCCTCTTTCCGATGAAGTGAGGTCGTCTATGAAAAATCAATTTGCGCTGGAACATATCGGCATCAATACCGCAAGCCCCGAAGAAGCGGAGCAGCTCGCAAAGCTCTTATCGCTCCTCTTCAATCTGGAACCCCGCCACGGTCAGAAGTCGGAATTTGCGGGCCCCTACTTTGAATGCATGAAGCAGCCCTTCCTCGGCAGCAAAGGACATGTCGCAATGCGCACCGAGAACCTTAAGAGCGCGGTGGAAGAGCTGAGGGAAAAAGGCTTTTCCTTCCGCATGGAGACTGCCGCGTATTTCGAGGACGGCAGCATCAGAAATGTATATCTCGACGGCGAATACGGCGGCTTCGCGATTCATATCATGCAGAAGTAAAACCATTCCATAGCCTCCACCCCGAGCAGCCCTCTGTGAACGCAGACAAGTGTTCGCAGGGGGCTGTTTGTGATATAATTGTTTGGCGGAAAAATGACAGAAAGAAGAGAGCTGAGCGAAGATGAGAGAAACGCAAGAACTTGCGGACGAGGCATTGAAAGCGGCCATTCAAAGTATTCTGGAGCAAGCGCTGTGTGCGGTCACGGATTTGAGGCAAAATCCGCAGGATACTTCCAAGGGCGGGCGCGTGCTGGCTTACTATGAGGTTTTGGATACTGTGAAAAATCAGTTGGAAATATACGACTTGGACGCGGACGTTTTTGGTCTCGGCATGAATTTGGATGAGCTGTTGTGACCGCGTTGAGAGCGGTGTCTCTTGAATCTTTGAAGAAGAGAAAGAGAGGAGCGGCTATGCGGAAGCTTACAGATGACGAACTGCAATTTATCATCGAACGCGTGATGCGCTACGCCTTGGAGGCGGCGGAAGAGGCGAGAGAGCAACCGTACAATGATTTTAAAGACGGTCGGGCACTGGCCTTCTACGAAGCCCTGGGCACGATTCGAAATGAACTCCTCGCGCGTGACTGTGATCTAAAGTTTTTTGGCTTGGATTGCGCCCTCGAACGAGTCCTGTCTCCGCGCAATAAGCGCAGTGAAAAAGAATAAACAGCAGCTCTGTGCAATCAAATTCGCACAGAGCTGCTGTTTGTTTCCTTCGTTTATTCCTCTTCCTTCGCCATCTTCTCCGGCTGGAAGACTTCGTCAAAGCGCTCTTCCGTGAGGAAGCCGAGTTTTACGCAGGCTTCTTTCAGGGAAATGTTCTCCTTGAACGCAAGCTTTGCGGTCTTTGCTGCGTTCTCGTAGCCGATGTACGGGTTCAGCGAGGTTACGAGCATCAGGGAGCGGTGCAGGTTCTCGCGCATCTTTTCGCGGTTCGGCTCTATGCCCTCACAGCAGTGAATGCGGAAGGAGCGCATGGAATCCGCGAGGAGACGAGCGGACTGCAGGTAGTTGTAGATCATGACCGGCATGAACACGTTCAGCTCAAAATTGCCCTGGCTTGCCGCAAAGCTGACCGCGCTGTCGTTTGCCATGACCTGAACCGCGACCATTGTGACGGATTCGCACTGGGTCGGGTTCACTTTGCCGGGCATAATCGAGGAGCCGGGCTCATTCTCCGGAATGTGGATTTCGCCGAGGCCGCAGCGGGGGCCGGAAGAGAGCCAGCGGATGTCGTTTGCAATCTTCATGAGATCGGCCGCGAGTCCCTTGAGTGCACCGTGGGAGTGGACCAGTTCCGACTTGGAGGTCAGCGCGTGGTACTTATTCTCCGCCGTGCGGAAGGGCTTGCCGGTGAGCTCGGAGACAGCCTTCGCGGACTCGGTGTCAAAGCCCTTCGGCGCGTTTAAGCCGGTGCCGACAGCGGTGCCGCCGAGCGCCAGAGAGGAGAGCGGCGGAATGCTCGCGCGAATCAGCTCGCGGTCGGTCTCGAGAGAGCTTCGCCAGCCGCTGATTTCCTGGGAGAAGGAGATCGGAACTGCATCCTGGAGGTGGGTTCTACCGGACTTCACGATGCCCTTATAGCGAATCTCAAGTTCCCGGAAGCAGGCAATCAGCGCATCGAGCGAGGGCAGAAGCTTATCTTCCAGGGTGAGGACCGCCGCAATGTGCATCGCGGTCGGGAAGGTGTCGTTTGAGCTCTGGGACTTGTTGCAGTCGTCGTTCGGGTGCAACAGCTTCTCGCCCGCAATTTCGTTGCCGCGGTTTGCAATGACCTCGTTCACGTTCATGTTGGACTGGGTGCCGCTGCCGGTCTGCCAGACTGCGAGCGGGAAGTTGCCGCAGAGCTTACCCGCGCGAATTTCTTCGCAGACACCGGAAATGAGCTTTGCCTTCTTCTCGTCCAAAACGCCGAGGCGGCAGTTTGCCAGAGCGGCAGCTTCCTTCAGATAGGAAAAGGCGGTGATGACTTCGGCGGGAATCTTCTCATCCCCGATCTCAAAGTTCTGGAAGCTTCGCTGTGTCTGTGCACCCCAGAGCTTGTCTGCGGGAACCTTGACTTCCCCCATAGAATCATGTTCGATGCGGTAATCCATTGATGTACCTCCTTCATAGTCGCGCTTCTTTGTCGTATTGTAACAAAAAAAAGAGGTGCTGGCGAGGCTTACGCGTTAAAATGACAGAAAGAACAGCGGAAAGAAAGGGAGGAGGTAAAAGCATGTGGCTTTTTTTTGCACTGCTCTCGGCTTTGTTTGCGGCGCTCACGGCGGTACTCGCAAAAATCGGCATTGACGGGGTCAACGGAACCCTTGCGACGGCAATACGCACGGCGGTGGTGCTCGTCATGGCCTGGGGCATGGTATTTCTCACACATGCGGGGCAGGGGCTTTCCGAAATCAGTCAGAAGAGCTGGCTGTTTCTCATTTTGTCGGGGCTTGCGACCGGAGCTTCTTGGCTCTGTTACTACCACGCGCTGCAACTCGGGCGCGTCAATCAGGTCGCGCCGATTGACAAGCTTTCGATTGTGTTCACGATTTTCTTTGCGGTTCTCTTTTTGCGAGAAGAACTCACGGCGAAAAGTGCGCTCGGTTGTGTGCTGATTGCGCTCGGTGCGGTGCTCATGGCACTCTGACAACCGTGCGCGCAAAGCGGCAGACAGAGGATTAAAGTTTACATAAAGAAGTTATGTTAAAATCAGCGTGAAATAAAGAAACAGCAGCGGGCCGCCGAAGCGGACTGCTGCTGTTTTCTTGCTCGGAAACACTCACTTCTTTTCGGGCGCTTTTTTCGCGACTTTTCGCGTCACTTTTTTGGCGCCTGTCTTTTTCTCTGCGGTCTTTTTGTCGGCCTCTTTCTTCACGGTCTTTTTCTTTTCCGTGGTTTTTTCGCCGCTCTTTTTCTTCTCGGCGACTTTGCCGACTGCCTGCTTTTTGTCGGCCTTTTTGACTTTGCTGACGGTTGTCTTGACCGGCAGCGGCAGCGCCGGAAGCTCAATGAGGGCGGACTCTTCCTCGGCGACGCCTGCGCGCTGCAACATTCTCGCGCGGAGTTCGAGCGGCAGTCCGAAGAGGGCAATGAAACCGTCGGCGTCGCGGTGGTGGTACAGAGACCCGGTCGTAAAGGAGGCGACATCTTCCGCATAGAGAGAGAAGACGGAGCTTGCGCCGGCGCGAATCAGATTGCCCTTGTAGAGGCGCAGTCTGACCTCACCGCTCACGGTGCTCTGTGTGCTTGCAAAGAAGGTCTGCAGGGCTTCGCGGAGCGGCGTGAACCATTTGCCGGCATAGAGGAGCGAGGCATATTTTTCGCCGAGCGGGCGTCTGGTGGCAAGGGTATCGCCGTCGAGCACCAGGGCTTCTAAGCTTCGCTTTGCCTCGAGCAGGATTGCGATGCCGGGAATCTCGTAAATACCGCGCGCCTTCATGCCGACGACGCGGTCTTCGACGATGTCAAAGATGCCGATGCCGTTCTTGCCGCCGAGTTCGTTCAGCTTGCGGAGCAGATCGGAGAACTTCATGCGCTTGCCGTCAAGGCTCACCGGCACGCCTTCCTCAAAGCCGATGCGAAGCAAGGTCTCGGTGTCGGGCGCCTGCTTCGGTGAGACGCCGAGCCGGAGAAGTTCCTCAAACATGGGTTCCTGCGCGGGGTCTTCGAGTTCCAAACCCTCATGGGAGCTGTGCCAGAGGTTTCTGTCGTGCGAATAGGCATGGCTCGCGTCAAAGGGGAGGTCAATGCCTTTCTGGCGACAGTAGGCGAGCTCGTCCTCGCGGGAGCGGAAGGGCCAGAGTTCCGTCATGCGCCAGGGGGCGATGACCTTGAGTTCGGGTGCGAGGGCTTTTACACTCAGCTCAAAGCGAACCTGATCGTTGCCCTTGCCCGTTGCGCCGTGGCAAATCGCGACGGCGTGTTCCTTTCTTGCCAGTTCCACGAGTTTCTGTGCAATCAGCGGACGGGACAGTGCATTGCCGAGGAGGGCGGCCTGCTCCGTGTCGAGTCCGGCCTGCAGACAAGGCAAAATGTAGTCGTCTGCGAAACTGTCGTTTTCATCGAAGAGATAGAGCTTGGAAGCGCCGGCAAGTTTTGCGCGCTCCTCGAGGTCGCGCAGCTCGCTGTCCTGACCGCAGTCGACACAGCAGCAGATGACCTCATAGTCAAAGTGCTCCCTGAGCCACGGGATAATCGCTGTGGTGTCCAAGCCGCCGGAATAAGCGAGAACAACTTTTTCCTTTAATTTCGCCATGAAAATCCCCTTTCAGACAGGTATTGCGGTGTGCAAATCGCATAGGTATATGATTTATAACCGTACAACGATTTCCCGAAAGACGCAAGCAATAAATGCCGAGCGGCGGTCTGAAAAATCCGTTTTCGGAGAGAATCAAATTCGGGCGATGACGAGCGGAAGAACGGCGCCGACAGTCGCACGGAAGAGAACGAAAATAGACATAATTATATTATGTAAATTAAAGGTTTTTGTTTCGATTTTCCGCGCTTTAAGGTATACTAAACTATTGTTGCGTGAGCAGAAGGAATCAGAGAGGATGAAAGCAGTATGAGGGAACTCACAGGACAGCAGGTGGTGGATGCCATCCGGGCGGAGACGGAAAAAACCCTGGAGGCGCTGGGCGGTTATGTGCCGACCCTTGCGATTGTGCGGGTCGGCGAGAATGTGCCGCAGCTCTCCTATGAAAAAGGCGCAAAAAAGCGCATGCAGAATTTCGGTCTGGACGTCAAGACCTTTGTGTTTCCGGAGGATGTGACGCCGGAAGTTTTCTTTCAGCGCTTCCGGGAAATCAATGCGGATTCGGCCATCGACGGCGTGCTGTTGTTAAAGCCGCTGCCGGAGCAGCTGGATGTACGGCGGGCCGAGCAGATGATTGATCCCGAGAAAGATTTAGACGGTATTTCGCCGGTCAACATTGCCCGCGTCTTTGCGGGAGAAGAGGCCGGCTTTGCGCCCTGTACGGCGGAGGCTGTGATGGAGACGCTCCGCACCTATGAAGTGCCGGTGCACGGGAAGCGTGCGGTGGTCGTGGGACGCAGTCTCGTCGTGGGGCGGACGCTCGCGATGCTCCTTCTCCGGGACAATGCGACGGTGACCATCTGCCACACCCAGACCAAGGATCTGAAGGAAGAGTGCAAAAAGGCGGAGATTCTCGCGGTGGCGGCGGGCAGAGCAAAGCTCATTGACCGCGACTATGTATCGGAGGGCTGTGTGATTCTCGATGTCGGCATCAACGCGGATGAGAACGGCAATTTGTGCGGCGATGTGAACCCCGAGGGGCTCTCTGACCTCGCGGCGGCGCTCACGCCTGTGCCGCGCGGCATCGGTGCGGTCACGACTTCGGTACTCGCAAAACACCTGGTGCAGGCAGCGGCGCGACGGTTGTTGTAAACCAAACACGGGCGCTTGAGTTTCTTCCAATAAGTCGGTACAATAAGAGTGCAGGCTCGGCAGCTCCGAGAGGAGGCTGTCGTGTTTCGAAAATGGAAAAAGAAAAAGCTGCTCTGTTTGATTCCCTTGCTCTTGCCGGTTGTTGCTCTGATTTTATTCTTCGGGCTGCGGCGAAGGCCTTCGGCGCTAGGCGGTAGCCTTCGCTGTGAGACCTACGCGGGCAGCATAGCGGAAAGCGAACCGGAAGCAAAAGCGGCGCGCGGCAAGAAGGACATAGCGGCAGCGGAGAGTGGTACGGCAGAGACCGCACAGACGGCGGAAAGCGCGGCGCAGAAGGTCAGCATTTACCTCTGCGGCGCCGTCGTGCATCCGGCTGTCTACGAAGTTCCGAAGGGCGCGCGCTTACACGAAGTGTTGGCGCTTGCCGGCGGTTTTTCGGAGAATGCGGCGCAGGATGCCGTGAATCTCGCGGCGGTGGTCGAGGACGGCAGCATGGTCCGCGTGCCGACTGTAGAAGAGGCAGCCCGCGGTACGGCGGAAGTGCTTGCGGAGGAGAGCGCTGTGAGCGGCAAAGTGGATTTAAACCGCGCGGACAAAGAAGCGCTCATGCGTCTCCCGGGTGTCGGCGAGCGGAAGGCGGAACAGATTCTCGCGTACCGGAAGGAACACGGGAAATTCAAGAGCACGGAGGAAATTAAGAAAATTCCGGGCATCAAAGAAAAGGCGTTTGAAAAGTTAAAGGACAGTATCACGGTCTCAGAGTGAGGAGAGGGAGAATGACTAAGATTTTGGTTGTAGACGATGAGAAACTGATTGTGAAGGGAATCAGCTTTAGTCTGCAGGCAGATGGGATGGAGGTGGATGCAGCCTATGACGGAGAGTCTGCGCTGAAAAAAATCCGGGAGAAGTCCTATGATCTGGTGATTCTCGATCTCATGCTTCCGGGCATGGACGGCATGGAAGTCTGTCAGGCCGTGCGCGAGTTCTCGGATGTGCCGATTATCATGCTGACGGCAAAGCTGGAGGACATGAATAAGATTCTCGCGTTCGATAAGGGCGTCGACGACTACCTCACCAAGCCCTTCAACATTCTCGAAGTCAAGGCGCGCATCAAAGCCATTCTCCGCCGTAACCAAAAGAACCAGCGGGAAGTCGAGAACAGCTCGCAACTCACGGCGGGCGAGCTTTCGGTCGACACCGAGTCGCGGCGGGTCATGCTCGGCAAGCAGGAGGTCAATCTGACCGCGAGGGAGTTTGACATTTTAGTGCTGCTCATGAAGAATCCGGACAAGGTATTCAGCCGGGAAAAGCTGCTGGCGGCAATCTGGGAGAACAGAAACACAGATACGGGCGATGTGCGAACGGTCGATGTCCATGTGCGGCGGCTCCGCGAAAAGATTGAGCCCTCGCCCTCGGCGCCGCGCTATGTGCACACGAAGTGGGGCGTCGGCTACTACTTCCGGGCGACAGAATGAATGTGACCTTACTTACGGTCGGTAGTCTGAAGGAGAGGTACTGGCGCGAGGCTGTCGCGGAATATGAAAAGCGGCTATCCGCCTACTGCAAGTTTCGCCTGATTGAGGTGAAAGATGAAAAGACACCGGATGCCATAGACAGCGCGGCTGCGCGTCGCGTTCGGCAAAAAGAGGGCGAACGTCTGCTCGAAAAGATGGATGCCCGTTCCCTTGTCGTGACCTTGGAAATTCAGGGGAAAAAGTTTGATTCGGAAGGCTTCGCGGCGGAAATGGAAAAGCTGGAAGAGCGAAGCCGCGGAGAGCTCTGTTTTGTAATCGGCGGTTCTCTCGGGCTCTCTCCGGAGGTGAGTGCGCGCGCTGCCTTGCATCTCAGCTTTTCGGATTTTACCTTTCCGCACCAGTTGATGCGCGTGCTGTTCCTCGAACAGCTCTATCGGAGCTATCGCATCCGGACAGGTGCGCCGTATCACAAATAGTATGTACCGACACGATAAATTTGCTATACTAAACAGAGCAAAGCAGAATTTCGTTTGACAGGAGGACGACGGCAGATGGAAGAGAACAACACGGAGAAGAACATCGGAGAAGTTTGCATTGCGGACGAGGTCGTCGCTGTGATTGCGGGACTGGCGGCGACGGAAGTGGAAGGCGTGGATTCCCTGGGCGGAAAACTCACGAAGGAGCTCGCTTCCCGCCTGAATTTTAAGAATGCGTCGCGCGGCGTGAAGGTGGAAGTCACGGAAGAGCATGTCTCCGCGGAACTCGCCATCAACATCAAGTACGGCTACAATATCCCGAAGGTGACAAGGGAAGTGCAGGACAAGGTCGTCGCGGCAATCGAGAACATGACGGGACTCAAGGTCATCGAGGTGAATGTTTCGGTGGTCGGCGTGAACATTGCCTGAATCAGAGCGGAGCGGAAGCATGAGAAGAGGGGGACAGGCGGCGGCCAACGCGGCTTTCGGAATTTTGCTCGCGCTTGCATTGCTGCTGAGTTATGTAGAAGTGTTACTTCCTCTCTCAATCGGCATCCCCGGCGTCAAGCTGGGACTTGCAAATCTCGCGAGTCTGGTCTGCCTCTATCTGTTCGGCATCCGGCGCGCGGTGCTGCTCTCTGTGCTACGCATTGTGCTGACTGGTTTTCTGTTTGGCAATATGGCTGCGATACTCTACAGTCTCTCGGGTGCGGCGCTCAGTCTGACGGCGGCTGCCCTGGCGAAGCGGAGCGGCGGATTCAGCGAGCTCGGCGTCAGTGTGCTCGGCGCTGTCTTTCACAATTTGGGGCAGTTGATTGTTGCAAGTCTGGTCGTCCAGAACAGAGGACTGTTCTGGTATTTTCCGCTTCTGTTGCTCGCGGGTGTCATCATGGGAGCGCTGATCGGGCTGCTCACAGCGGAAGTTTTAAAACATTTGCCTGCCAGCTTGTGCGGGGCGAGAGGCTAGTCAAAGCATAGCACTTGTGCTATGCTTTATTCATTCTATGAGGAGTAGAACAAAAACGGAGGAAACAGAGATGGCAAAGACCAAGGTAGATATTATTTCGGGCTTTCTCGGTGCGGGAAAGACAACCTTTATCAAGAAACTGCTCGCGGAGGCACTCGCCGGCGAGAAGGTGGTGCTGATTGAAAACGAGTTCGGCGAGATCGGCATCGACGGCGGCTTCTTAAAAGATTCCGGCATTGAGGTGCGGGAGATGAACTCCGGCTGCATTTGCTGCTCGCTCGTCGGCGATTTTGCGAGCTCGCTAAAGGAAATCCTCACAAAGTATACGCCGGACCGCGTGATCATTGAGCCCTCCGGTGTCGGCAAGCTCTCGGACGTGATGCGCGCTGTCGCGGATGTCGAGGAAGAGCTTCCGGTCGCGGGCAATTCCGCGGTCACGTTGGTCGATGTGAAGAAGGCAAAACTCTACATCAAGAACTTCGGCGAGTTCTTTAATAACCAGGTACAGTACGCAAAGACCATTGTGCTCTCCCGGACAGATGTCGCAGACCAGAAGAAGATTGACGAGGCCATTCAGCTGATTCGCGAGATCAACAAGGATGCGACGATTATCACGACGCCGCTCGCGGATTTGTCCGGTGAGAAGCTGCTTGAAATTCTTGAGCATCCGGTCGATCTGAAGGCAGAGCTTTTTGAGGAGCTCGAGGAAGAGCACGAGCATCATCATCACCACGACGAGGAAGAGCACGAACACTGCCATCACCACGACGAGGAAGAGCACGAGCACTGCCATCACCACGACGAGGAAGAGCACGAGCACTGCCATCACCACGATGAGGAGGAGCACGAGCATCATCATCACCACGATGAGGACGGACACTGCTGCTGCGGCCATGATCATCACCACCATCACCACGGCCACGATGCCGATGAGGTATTCGACAGTGTCGGCCTTGAGAATGTCCCGGCCTTTACTGAGGATAAGTTGCACGCACTGCTTCTCAGAATTGCGGAGAGCGAGGAGTTCGGCAAGGTGGTGCGCGCAAAGGGTATGGTGCCGAGTGCGGACGGCGGCGCATGGTTCCACTTTGATCTGGTGCCGGGCGAGACCGAGATTCGCCGCGGGGCAGCGGAGGCAAGCGGCAAGGTCTGCGTAATCGGAAGTGAGCTCAAGGAAGAGGCAATCACAAGGGAGTTCAAGGCATAAGCAATGGCAGAGCAATTTGAGAGAGAAGAAGAGAAGACACCGGTATTCGTAATCAACGGCTTCCTCGAGGCGGGCAAGACACAGTTTCTCCGCTTTACGATGGAGCAATCCTACTTTCAGACAGAGGGCAAGACTTTGCTCCTGGTCTGCGAGGAGGGCGAAGAGGAATACCCGGAGGCCCTGTTAAAGAAGTACAATACGGCGGCAATTTACTTTGAGAGTCAGGAGGAGTGCACCAAAGAGGCGCTCCGCGCGCTCGGCGAAGAGTTTCACCCGGAGCGCGTCCTGATTGAGTGGAACGGCCTCTGGCGGCAGGACAGTCTGGAACTGCCGGACGAGTGGTTTTTGAACCAGCAGATCAGTATTTTCGACACGAGCACGCTGGACCTTTATTTGAAAAATATGCGGGCGTTTCTCGGCCCGATGCTGAACGATACGGAGCTCATCATCTGCAACCGCGCGGACGATATTTCGGAGGAGAAGCTCGGAAATTACCATCTCTCCCTGAAAGCCATGGCGCCGGATGCCGAGATTGTGTTTGAGGGAAAAGACGGCGAGATTCGCGGCGATTTCAGCATTGAGCTGCCCTATGACTTAAAGGCAGATCATCTGGAGCTTAGCCCGGATATGTTTGCGATTTTCTATGTCGATGCGATGGACCGGCCGGAGAAGTATGACGGCAAGGAGGTCAGCTTCACCGCGGAACTGATGCGTCCGAAGGGGGCACCGGCCGATGTGGTGATTCCGGGCAGAAAGGTGATGACCTGCTGTGAGGCGGATATTAGGTTCTGCGGTCTGCTCTGCCACTATGCGGGCGCACAGAATTTCAAGACAGGAGATTGGGTAAAGGTTCATGCCAAGATCCGGAAGGAGAATGCGCGCGAGTACGGCGCCGAGGGCCCTGTTCTGTACGCGGAGGAACTCACGCGGACAGGCCCGATTGCCGAAGTCGCGACCTTCGGCTGACGCGGAGGAAGATAGATGAGTGAGACAAAACACTACCGCGCGGCTGTCTTTGACATGGACGGCACAATTCTGGATACCATCACAGATTTGACGGTTTCGTTGAATGAAGCCTGCCGTCTGACCGGACATCGCGCGGATTTTACGAAGGATGATGTACGCCACTTCTTCGGGAGCGGCGCGGAAGTCGCAGCGCAGCGTGCGCTCGCGGTCGAGAAAGGGTATTCTCTCGCGGAAGTCGGTGCGCTTGGCGTGACAAAGAGCGCAGCGGCATTCGGCATCACGGACGAAGCGGCAAATGCCGTAATTTCGGCCTTTGCGACCTATTACGGCGCGCACTGTGACGATGCGACGGGACCCTATCCGGGGATACTCGCCCTTTTGAAAAAACTGAAGGCAGCAGGTGTCCGCATTGCCGTGGTCTCCAATAAGCTGGACGATGCGGTGCAAATCTTAAATCGCGTGCACTTTGAGGGACTGTTTGAAGAGGCGAAGGGAGAGCGCCCGGACATTCGCCGGAAACCGGCGCCGGATATGGTGTTTGCCGTTCTCGAGTCTCTGCAGGTCAGACCGGAAGAGGCTGTCTATATCGGGGACACCGAGGTGGATATGCTGACCGCGAAGAACAGCGGCATGGACTGCATTTCCGTGGACTGGGGATTCCGGAGCCGCGGGGCACTGGAAGCGCTCGGCGCCAAGCGGATTGCGGACCGCGCGGAAGAGATTTTTGACTTGATCGTCGGAAACTGAGACCGTATCAGCAGGTAAAGTAAAAAATCAAGAGCCCGGGGTTCACTTGATACATCAAGTGAACCCCGGGCTCTTTTATGATTCCTTCGAATCAATCAGTCACGATCAGCCTCCCTTGTAGTCCGGAACCGGTGTCGGTCTGTCCTTATCAAAGATATCCGAGGCGTTAAACAAATCACTGGTGTGATTCTTGACGGTCATATCCTGCCAGAGTCGATAGCCGTCCAGATTTCGTCTGCCCTGGCGCAGGTAATCCGTGCCCTTCTGCACAAAGTACTGATTCGAGTCCACATTGCAGAAGTAGCGGAAGCCGCTCTTATAGAGATACTGGAAGCGCTCGTTGTCATCCTTGTAGGGATGCCAGTCGCCGACATCCGCGCCGAAGGGGAAGATGAGAATGTCGGTGCCGCCGATCAGCTTACCCACATAGTCCTGCCACTTCTGGTTATCGGTCTCGAGCTCGGCAAACGGAATCTTTCCGTAGTTCCGGTGTCCCCAGCTGTGGGAGGCAAGCTCCCAGCCGTCATCCCGGAGGCACTGGGCAACTTCGCGCACTTTCTGTCGATCCGCCTCAATGTTCGGATTCTTGCCCTCGTAGGAGGGATCGGTGCGGTAGCCGAAGACGCCGTTGTAACCGGTCACGGCAATGATGCCCTTTGCGCCGCGGTAGGAGAAGTCCGGGTGCTTCTCAATAAACTCGTCGAGAATCGGAATCAGGTCGTAGGCGCCTACCGAAACGGAACCGTCGTCCATGACCATCTCGTTCATGGGCTTTCCATTTGGCCCGACTATGATATCCTTCGCAAAGCCATCTCCGTTCATGTACTCGTAATAGTTGACATCATCCTGAGAGAGGACAAAGGCGGTCTTGCCGGGCGGAAGCATAATATCGCCCCAGACCATCTTCTTGCCGCCGGTCGCCGGATCGTCCTCCTCGTGTGCGACATCGTGAATCCGGACTAAGACATAGCCCTTGTCGTACATCGCCTGCATCATCTTCTCGAACTCGGACTTCGTCGTCATGACATCGTTATAGCCGTTCTGACGGTCATCGCCGTCAAAGGCCTTTTTGTTGTCCATGATGAGCGTGTGGAAGAAGACATGTGTGATTTTCTGCGGGTCCTGGCGCACCAGAGTTCCCTTGACTTCATTGTACTTCGCAATCGCAGCCTGTCCGGCCTCGGACTGCGCCGTCTTTTCGTCTGCCTGAATCGCGGCAATCGCAGCGTCGTAATCGTACTGGGCAGCCTTCTTTTCGGCATCCGCGAGGATGTCCTCGGATTTCACCTCTGCTGTCGTGCTTTCCTCGGTGGTCTTCTTGGTGTCCGCATGTGCCGCGGCGGGTTTATCCCCTTTCGGGCGACGCAGAAAGAATGCAAGCGCAACTGCCAGGAGTGCGAGTACAAGCACACCGAGCAAGAGCGGAAGCGGCAGCGCTCTGTTTCTGCGGCGTCTCGAATGGAACCGACGTCCGCCGCCGCCGTAAGAATAATTGGGCATAGCTAAGACTTCCTCCTCATTTTTTCTTTCAACGATTAACATTTTTACTATAGTACAAAGTGCACGTGCTTGCAATGCCTGCTTCGTCCGGTTTACTTCAATGCGCTGTCGTGCTACACTCGAAAAAAACGCAGGACGAGAGGACGGAACATGAATCACAAGCTGCATTCGTCGGCGGCGGACCGCCTGTTTGATGCTATTTTGACTTTGCAAAATCGCGAAGAGTGTTATCAGTTTTTTGAGGATATCTGCACAGTGAATGAACTGCTCTCGCTGTCGCAGCGCTATGAGGTGGCTTTCATGCTGCGCCGCGGCAGAACCTATCTTGAAATTGCGGAAGAGACGGGTGCTTCCACGGCGACCATCAGCCGCGTGAACCGCGCGCTGAATGCGGGAACCGGTTTTTGCGATCTGAGTCTGCAGCGTCTGGGACTCATGCCCGGAAAGGAGAAGTGTGACAGTGACAAGTCAGATGAATGAACGCCAGCGCGAGGCGATGGAGTGGACGGAGGGGCCGGAGCTGATTCTCGCGGGAGCGGGTTCCGGCAAGACGCGCGTGCTGACCCATCGCATTGCTTACCTGATTCGGGAGAAACAGGTATCGCCGTGGAACATCCTCGCCATCACATTTACGAACAAAGCGGCTGCCGAGATGCGAAGCCGCGTAGACGCACTGGTCGAGAGCGGTGCGGAGGCAATCTGGGTCGCAACCTTCCATTCGAGTTGCGTGCGTATTTTACGGCGCTTCATTGACCGCATCGGCTACGACAATCACTTTACGATTTACGACGCCGATGACCAGAAGGCCGCGATGCGGGAAGTGTTAAAGCAACTGCAGATTGATCCGAAGTCGCTGCGCGAGAGAGCAGTGCTTTCCGCAATCAGCACGGCCAAAAACGAGATGGTGGACAGCGTGCGCTTTGAGAGCGAGGCGACGGACTTTCAGACAGCCCGCATTGCGCGTTGCTATCGCGCCTACCAGGATTTGCTGCGGAAGAACAACGCGCTGGATTTTGACGACCTTCTGTTCAAGACGGTGCAGCTCTTCGAGGCGGACACCGATGTTCTCGCCTACTATCAGGAGCGCTTTCGCTATATTATGGTGGATGAGTACCAGGACACGAACAGCGTGCAGTTCCGCCTGATTGAGCTGCTCGCAAAAAAGTATCGGAATCTCTGCGTGGTCGGAGATGATGACCAGTCGATTTATAAATTCCGCGGCGCGAATATTCACAACATATTGAATTTTGAGAAGGCTTTTCCGGGGGCCAAGGTCGTGAAACTCGAGCAGAATTACCGCTCGAGCGGAAACATTTTGGAGGCAGCCAACGGCGTGATTCAGAACAATGCGGGGCGAAAAGAAAAGCGTCTCTGGACTGCGGCGGAGAGCGGTGAGAAAGTGCAGCTCAGGCGCTATGCGAGCGCCGCGGAAGAGGCGGAGGAAATCGCAGCCGAAATCAAGACGCGGGCTGTCGGGGGCGATTACGGGCGCTTTGCCGTGCTATACCGCACCAATGCGCAGTCCCGCGTGCTGGAGGAGCGCTTTGTGGCGGCAGGTATTCCGTATCGTCTGGTCGGCGGCGTAAACTTCTATCAGCGGCGCGAGATCAAAGACATTCTCGCCTATTTAAAGACCGTTGCCAATGCGGCTGATGATCTCGCGGTGCAGCGCATCCTGAATGTGCCAAAACGCGGCATCGGCGCGGCGACGGTCACAGCGGTCTCCGCGTTTGCGGCGGAGCGGGATCTTGGCTTTTTCGAGGCGCTTCGCGAGGCGCCGGCCGCCGGGGTGGCGGGGCGTGCAGGTGAGAAAATACAGCGCTTTGTAAATCTGATCGGAGAGTTTCGGATGGCGGCTGAAAGCTGCTCGATTGCCGATTTGATTCGCCTCGTGCTGGATAAGTCCGGTTATCTGGAGGCGCTCAAAGAGGAAGGCGAAGTGGAGGCGCAGTCGCGTCTTGAGAATATCGACGAGCTGATTTCCAAAGCTGTGGACTTTGCGCGCGATACAAGCGACTTGTCTGACCGCGCGGATGGGGAGCTCCCGCCGGATATGCCGCTGCTCGATCGTTTCCTCGAGGAAGTCGCACTGGTCGCCGACATTGACCGCACGGAAGAGGGTGAGCGCGTGACGCTGATGACCTTGCACGCGGCGAAGGGACTCGAGTTCGACGAAGTCTATATCAGCGGCATGGAGGAAGGACTGTTTCCCGGCAACCGGAGTATCGGCGATGACGAGGAAATGGAAGAGGAGCGGCGTCTCTGCTATGTCGGCATTACCCGTGCGAAGAAACGCCTCACGCTGAGCTCGGCAAAGTCGCGTGTTGTGAACGGCGAACTCCGCTTTCATCCGGAGTCCTCCTTCCTCGCGGAAATTCCGCGAGAAGTGCTTGCGGAGGAGAGAAGCGCGAATAGTCGCGACAATCTGCGCGCCGAAAAGGAGCCGCGTCGCACGGATGCGCTGTTTACAGAGACGAAACCCGCGGCTTTTGGCAAGGTATTTCAGGTGGAGCGCATGAAAACGCTCCCCTATGAAGTCGGCGACCGTGTCCGGCATGCACGCTTCGGAGAGGGGAGCGTTACGGAAATCAAGGATGGCAAAAAGGATTATGAAGTGACGGTCGACTTCGATGAGCTCGGTGTGAGGAAGATGCTCGCGTGCTTTGCAAAGCTCGAAAAAATCACATCTTAATCCAGCCGAACAGACTTGCGATCGAGCTGAACAGGATGATTGCGACAAAGAACGGGCAAAGATACTTAATCATAAAGTTGAAGATCAGGCGGCGCTTAAACGGGGCGCCGTCTTTTGTCACTTCCTCCGCGACGGTGTTGACGCCGACTACGCGGACAATCAGAAGGCAGGTGGTCATCGCGGCAATCGGCATCATCACGGAATTGGTCAGGAAGTCAAAGAAGTCGAGCAACTGCATGCCGATGATGTGCACCATGGCGAGCGGACCGTAGCCGAGGGCGCTGAGACTGCCGAGCACGAGCATCAGGGCGAAGACGACCAGGCTGGAACGCTTCCGGCTCCAGTGCAGCTCATCTTCAAAGGTGGAGACAGCGCTCTCCGCGAGCGCGATTGCCGAGGTCAGAGCCGCAAAGAGCACCAGCAGGAAGAACATGATGCCAGCCGGCTGGCCAAGGCCCATACTCGCGAAAATTTTCGGCATTGTGATGAACATGAGCGAGGGACCTGCCTTTAAGACATTCGGATTGCCGCCCGAAAAGGCGAAGACAGCCGGGATAATCATGAGGCCTGCGAGAATTGCAATCGCGGTGTCAAAGAGCTCCACATGGCGCGTCGCCTCTTCAATCGAGATATCGTCCTTCATATAGGAGCCAAAGGTCATCAGAATGCCCATCGCAATCGAGAGCGAGTAGAACATCTGTCCCATCGCGGCGACGACGGTCATCCAGGAGAAGTTCCGGAAATTCGGCACCAGAAAATAGGAGACACCCTGCAGGGCGCCGGGACGCGTGACCGCGTAGATGGCAATGGCGACGGCGAGCACAATCAGGATCGGCATCATAATCGTCGAGACGCGTTCAATGCCGTTTTGCACCCCCATATAGATGATGAACATCGTGGCTGCGCTGAAGAGGAGAAACCAGAATTCGGTTTTTCCGCCGTTCGTGATGAAGCTGCCGAAGTAATCGTCGCTCGCAAGCGCCGTGACCTCTCCGCGGCAGTAGGCATAGAGATACTTGGAGACCCAGCCGCCGATGACCGAATAATACGGGACAATCAGAATCGGGATGACGGCGTTGATCCAGCCGCCGAAGCGGAACATCCAGTCTTTGCCGTAGTGTGTAAAAGCGCCGACCGGGCTCTTTTTGGTGCGCCGCCCGAGGGCGCTCTCGGCGACAATCATGGTATAGCCGAAGCTCAGAACCAGGAGCAGGTAAACCAGCAAAAAGATGCCGCCGCCGTATTTTGCGGCGAGATACGGGAAGCGCCAGATATTCCCCAGTCCGACGGCGGAGCCTGCCGCAGACAGCACGAAGCCGAGGCGGGAGGAGAAACTGCTTCTCTCAACTTTTGACGACATTCAAAAAACCTCCGATGTTGAAATCTGTAAAAGTGCACAATAAGCTTATTTTAGAGAGGCCCGCTCTGCTTGTCAACCAAAAGGCTTTATGCTATAGTGAAGCTGTTAATCATGCATTGTGTCAAATGACATAGAGAACCTGGGAGGAGAGTATGGACAATTTCAGCACATTGATGAAACTGGATGAGCTTGTGAGTTCCATGAAGAAGAAAGAGGCGAAGAGCAAGACGCGCGATGTGATTGTCATTGCGCTCGCAATCCTCGGCATTGTCGCGGCGGTCGCAGGCATCGCCTATGCCGTTTATCGCTTTGTTACGCCGGCGGAAGATGAGTTTGACGACGATTTCGACGACGATTTTAACGACGACGAGTTGATTGCCTTCGGTGACGAGGACGAAGAGGACGAGAAGGACGCCAAGGCAGAAGATAAGGAGTAAGCAATATAAGCGGAAAATGTGGTTTAGAGAGGGCGCGCCGAAAAGACGCGCCCTCTTTTTGAAAGAGAGAGGACAGAGGGCATGAAAAAGGGAGAGGAAGCACGCGGCATCATTTCGGAGTACCGATTTCCGGATCGCGGCTACATTGTGCGGGAGGACGGGAAGGTGCTGGTGAAGCACGCCGTACCGGGACGAGAGGTCGCATATCGCGTGACCAAGGCGCGAAAGGGAAGTGCGGAGGGCAGGGTGTTAGAGACCCTGCAGCCGGGCGCCTGTGAGACGCGGGAGAGCCGCTGTCCGGCGGTCGGCAGCTGCGGAGGCTGTCTCTACCAGACATTGCCCTACGAAGAGGAACTGGCGCTAAAGAGTGAGCTGTTAGAGCGCCTTCTCGGAGAGGCTGTGCGAGAGGACTTTCTCTGGGAGGGACTCACGCCGAGCCCACTCGCAGAAGGCTACCGCATGAAGATGGAGTATTCGTTCGGAGATGCCTACCGGGACGGCCCGCTCTGTCTCGGTATGCATAAGCGGGGCAGCCATTACGACATTGTGGAGACAGATCGCTGTGAGCTGGTGCACGAGGACTTTAATCTTGCGCTTCGGGAGACTTTGCGGTTCTTCCGGGAGCGCAATATTTCCTATTATCATAAGATGCGTCACGAGGGGTATCTCCGCTATCTGCTCGTGCGGCGCGGCACACATCGAAAGGAATTGCTGCTTGACCTGGTCACAAGTTCCCAGCTGCCGAAAGAGGAGGAAGCGGAATTGCTCACTGCCTGGCGGCAACGGATGGTCAGTCTTCCCTTTGCGGCAACACTGAAGGGCGTGCTACACACCGTGACCGATTCGGTCGCCGATGCGATTAAGGGCGAGCGGACGGAAGCGCTGTTCGGTGTGGCGCAGTTTGAGGAGGAACTCTCGGGACTCCGCTTCGTGATTACGCCCTTTTCTTTTTTCCAGAACAACGCGGACGGCGCGGAATTGCTCTACGCAAAAGTGGGACAGTATGTCGGCGAGACCGGCGGTAAGGTGGTATTTGACCTCTATTCCGGCACGGGCACCATTGCCCAGCTCGTCGCAAAACACGCAGAGCGTACGGTCGGCGTAGAACTGGTTGAGGAGGCTGTGATTGCCGCAAGGGAAAATGCGGCGCGAAACGGCGTGCGGAATTGCCACTTTATCGCGGGTGATGTATTAAAAGTGCTTGATGAAATCGAAGAGAAGCCGGACATCATCATTCTGGATCCGCCGCGCGAGGGTGTGAATCCGAAGGCGTTGCGCAAGTTAATCCGCTATGGGGTATCGCGCATCATCTATGTCTCTTGTAAGCCCTCGAGTCTGCTCACCGATCTCGAGATTCTGCGGGAGGGCGGCTATCACACGACCCGGGCGGCGGGGGTCGATATGTTTCCGCGGACGCCGGGGGTGGAGGCAGTGTTGCTACTTGAAAAGAAGTGAGTTGGCATTGATATGGAGGGAAGCGGAATGGAGAAGAGCAGTCAGGAACTCGCCTTAGAGCGCGTCAGAGAGATGGAAGAGATTCTACAGTCCCAGCGCGAGGAGCTCGCCGCAATGCAAAACGCGCTGCGAATCTTTGCGGATTCACAGCGCGCCTATCGGAAACTGGTCAAATATTACTATAGCCGCAATTTCACAGCGGACAACAAGCGCTTCGATCGGGGCGAGCTGACAGCGCTTCCGAGCGCCGAAGTGCTGACGGAAGATGCTGTCTATGACATGATGGGAGAGCGCTACGAGCTGACGCTCGAGATGCTTGAGCTCGCGACAAAATTGATTCGCGAGCGTTAAAGTGTCTCTTCGCGAAAGCGAATGCCGCGTTCTGTGTCCATCTCTTCGACAATCGCGAGAGAATGGAGGTCGATGCCTGCCTCACGGATACGCTTACCGCCGTCCTGAAAGCCTTTTTCAATCACGACACCGGCGCCGACGAGGGTAGCACCCGCCTGTTCGACAAGCTTTGCGAGCCCCAGGATGGCTTTGCCGTTCGCAAGAAAATCATCGACAATCAGGACACGGTCTCCGGAGGACAGGAATTTTTTGGAGACGATGATATCGTTGGTGTTCTTGTGTGTGAAGGATTCCACCTTTGCCGTGTACACATCTCCCGCAATATTCAGAGAGCGCGTCTTTTTCGCGAAGACGACGGGAACCTGAAAATAGCGGGCCGCAATACAGGCGATGGCAATGCCGGAGGCCTCGATGGTCAGAATTTTGTTGACCGTCTGTCCGGCAAACTGGCGGTGAAATTCCTTGCCAATCTCCTCCAGCAGGGAAACATCAATCTGATGATTCAAAAAAGAATCTACCTTTAAAATATTGCCCGCCTCAATCTGACCGTCTTTTACAATGCGCTCCTGTAATAATTTCATCTGCATGAAGCCATCCTCGCTTTCAGGGTTCAATAAATTGGAATCAGTTTAGCACAGCTCTGCCGGATAGGCAAAGAGAAAGCGCAATTCGTTTGACAAAGCGAGATTTGAATCTTATAATCCAGACTAAGATCTATGAGATGTATAGATTTGTAACCGGTTTGCTTTGACACAGAATACGGAGGGAATGAAAATGGCAAGCAAAAAGGGACAGCGTGAAGAGAAAGTGGAAGAAATCAAGAAATCCGTGGAAGATCTGAAGGAACCTGTGAAGGCATTTGCGGAGCGCGTCAAGTCCGCGGTCAGCGGCGAGGCAAAGTCCCTTGCGGAGGATGCAAAGGAACTTGGCAAGGAGGCAAAGAAGCAGGGCAGTAAGGTCAAGGAAAGCGTTGAGAAGGCAAGCAAGACAGTCAAGTCTCGCGCGAAGAAGGTCGGTGCGACACTGAGCGGCAAAGAGACAGACGTGAAGGTGTTTGTGGAGTTTGAGGGCAGACAGCTCGCAGTCGAAGAGCTCACGGCGCGCGCCAAGGAGGCTTATCTCGCGGAGAATCCGGCCGCGGAAATCGAGAGCCTTGAGCTCTATGTGAAGCCGGAGGAGAATGCGGCGTACTATGTAGTAAACGGCGACGCATCCCCGTCTTATAAGCTCGCATTATAATAGAAGAAACGGCACCTCCCCCGGCAGGATTCACTTCTTGCACGGGGGTATTTTTTTGTGTACTATAGGAATTAGACAATTAATCGGCTGAAAAGGGTTTGGATTCAGAGAGGTATTTTATGTACGATCAACAGGCAGTATGGGTGGGAAGCAGCGGTGACAAGCATTGCACCCTGCGTTTAAAGCAGGCAAATCGCCACGGCCTGATTGCGGGTGCCACAGGAACCGGTAAGACAGTCACACTCAAGGTGATGGCGGAATCCTTCAGCGATGCCGGCGTGCCGGTGTTCCTCGCAGATGTGAAGGGAGATCTCGCGGGCATGTGCCGGCCCGGAGAGGACAGCGCGGATATGCAGGCGCGTATTGCGCGCTTCGGCCTACAGGAAGCCGGATTCCGCTACCGTGCTTATCCGACGGAATTTTGGGATATCTTCGGGAAGCAGGGACTTCCGCTTCGCACGACGGTCTCGGAGTTCGGGCCCCTCCTGTTTGCGCGTCTTCTGGACCTCAATAAGATTCAGAGTGACTTGCTCGAGATTATTTTCCGCATCGCGGACGAAGAGGGACTTTTGCTCCTCGACATGAAGGATTTGAAGTCCATGGTGCGCTATGTGGAGGAGAATGCCGATGCCTACCGGGAGCAGTACGGCAACATCGGAAAGAGCAGCACCGGTGCCATACTCCGCGCTCTCGTTGCCCTCGAGGGAAAGGGCGGTGCGCAGTTTTTCGGCGAGCCGGCGCTGCAGATTTCGGACTGGATGCGAGTTGATACCGACGGCAGGGGCTATGTCAACATTCTGGACTCGACTTCCCTGATTCAGGATCCGACCATTTATTCGACCTTCATGCTCTGGATGTTGAACGAATTGTTCACCGAGCTCCCCGAGGCCGGCGATCTCGAGAAGCCGAAGATGGTATTTTTCTTTGATGAGGCGCACCTTTTGTTTGACAATGCACCGAAGACTCTGCTGGATAAAATCGAGCAGGTCGTAAAGCTGATTCGCTCGAAGGGCGTCGGCGTTTATTTTATCACGCAGAATCCGTCGGATATTCCGGGCGGCGTTTTGGCGCAGCTCGGCAACAAAGTTCAGCATGCGCTCCGCGCTTATACACCGGCAGAGCAGAAGGGGGTCAAGGCAGCAGCTGAGTCGTTCCGAAAGAATCCGGACTTTGACACGGCGACGGCGCTACAGGAATTAAAGACAGCGGAGGCCCTGGTTTCCTTCCTCGACGAGGGCGGTGCACCGGAAGAGGTGCAGATTGCATCCATTCTGCCGCCGCAGTCCAAGTTCGGCGCGCTGGATGCCATTACCAGACAGGCGGCAATTCTGGCGAGCGGTCTCCGCGATAAGTACGCGGAAGAGGTCGACCGGGAGTCGGCATATGAGCTCCTGTTGCAGCGGGTTGATGAGCAGGCGGCAGCGGCGGCCAAGGCGAAGGAAGAAGCGGAAGCCGAGAAGCAGGCAGCCAAGGAAGCTGCCGCGGCCGAGAAGCAGGCGGCAAAGGAAGCGGCGGCAGCCGAGAAGCAGGCGGCCAAAGAAGCGGCCGCGGCGGCAAAACAGGCGGAGAAGGAAGCCGCTGCCGCTGCGCGGGAGGAGAAGAAAAAAGCGGCGCAGCAGAAACGCATTTTCGCCTCTATCGGCGGCTCGGTTACGGGAACCATAGGAAGAGAAGTCGGTAAGCAACTCGGAAAGAGCGCGGGCGGCAGCTTCGGCAAGCAGCTTGGCGGCAATGTAGGTGCAAGCCTCGGGCGCGGCATTCTGAAGACGCTCTTAAAGTTCTGATGGAACCGAAGGCAGTTATCTTTGATCTTGACGGTACGTTGACGGAGTCCGGAAAAGGCATTATGAAGGCCGCGATTGCCGGACTTTCGGCGGTCGGAAGGGAGAGCGGCGGAGTAGAGAAGCTGCGAAAGTTAATCGGACCGCCGCTTGCAGAGGGGTTTTCTGAGGTCTACGGTCTCACAGAGGACGAGTGCAGAGAGGCTGTGCGCGCGTTTCGAGCCTACTATGAGACCAAGGGGATCTTTGAAAATGAACTCTATCCCGGCGCACTGAATCTGCTCCGGACATTGCGGGAGCTGGGAATAGCACTTTATCTTGCGACCTCAAAACCGGAACTGCAGGCGCGGCGTGTCCTTGCGGCTTTTTCGCTCACGGCATATTTCGAGGGAATTGCGGGGGGCGATGATACCAAGGACGGCGGCAACAAAGAAAAGATTCTGGCGCGACTGGTACGGACACATGCGATATCGACAGCCGCGGCGGTTATGGTCGGCGACCGCGCCTATGATATTTGTGCCGCAAACGCGCTCGGTATCGCGGGCGTCGGCGTGACATACGGTTACGGCAGCCCGGATGAATTGGAAAAAGCGGGAGCAACCCATATTGTTTCTTCCATCGATGCTCTGACAGACCTTCTCCTGAGGGACCTGTGAGAATAAAAAGCGAACAGAAAGGGAGGCTACAGATGATAGAGCTTGGCGCTATGAAACGGGAGAGTATTGCAGATCTTTGCAAGGACAGCCGCATTTCACTGGTGCGTGCAGCTGCAGAGGGCAGAGGGCGGGTGTTTGTTCCGACGCTCGACAGTCCTTCGTTTTGTCTGGTTCTGACGGGTGGCTTTTCTTATCTGGTCGGAATGCCGCCGCGCGGCGAGGCTTCGATCGATCTCTATCACCTGCTTGCGCGGGAGTGCGGCGAGACCAGTATTCTTGCCGAGGACGAGTTGTGGGATAATTGGGTGGAGAAGCGCTTTGCCGGCGCCTTCCGGACGGTGTCCCGCTATCTGCTTCGCGCGCCGGAGGGGATGAAGGCAGAGACACTGCAACAGCGAACGGAACTCGACGAAACCTACCAGCTGCGCCCCCTCACGATACGACTCTCAGAGCGTCTCAGAGAGTTCTCTTTCAGCGAGAACCTGATGAGCAGCTTTGCCTCACAGGAGGCGTTTGAAACCTACGGGCGTGGCTATGTCGTATTGAAGGACAATGTGCCGGTCAGTGCCTGCCTGGCCTATGTTCACAGTGAAGAGATTATGGATGTCAAGGCGGCAACCGAGAAGGCTTTCCGCCGCAGAGGACTCGCCTCGGCAGTCGGTGCCTCTCTTTTGCTGTCTTTTCGGGAGAGCGAAAGACTTCCTGACTGGGATACGGACAGCCTGTTTTCCGCAAGTCTCGGCGAGCGCCTCGGTTACCATGCGGAGCGTGAGTACAAGGTCTATCAGATTGCGGTAGAATAAAAGAACTTTACGCACAGGCAAAAGCGTCGTATAATACAGCTATAGCAAACAGCTCCTGAGATGTGCGACAATCTTACCAATTTTGAACCTGCAAACTTCTGACAGGGAGACATAAGATACAAAGCCGGATGTCAGGCCGCAACTCGTTGAGAAAATAGCGGAAGACAAATGGCCTTGTTCGGTCACCCACCTGGCATTGCCAGGCGTCAATAAGTAAGACCGGCATTTTGGGGCTGTTTTTTGGATTGAAAAGAGGCAGCGCGAGCTGCTTTTTTTGTGAACAGGGAAGGGTTATGATTAACGATCGGAATCAAAAGTATATCGCCTGGGGGCTCACCGCATTTGCGGTGGTCGCTGCGGCTCTTTTTTTCTCGTTTGTGCTTGAGCACCTGGGGCCGCTGGCACTTTTTCTGGGGAAAATCGTTGAAATTCTGATGCCGTTCATCTACGGCGCGGTGATGGCATTTCTGATGGCGCCCACCTACCAGGCGCTCTCTGTCTTTGTCACGAAGTGCCTGCGCCCCGGAGGTCTACAGGGTCCCACGGAGGTCAAGATGGGCAAGCGCGTTCTGGTCAAATTCCGCGGGAGTAGCAGCACCAAACTCTTCACCGAGGCGGAGCAGCTCCGAAAAGGAAAAAATGCCGAGCGCATTGGAAAGATGGTAGCCACCTTTGCCTGTATCATTATCATTCTCGCGGTGCTGACTGCACTGATTGCGATGCTGATTCCACAGCTCATCAGCGGCGTCTCGGATCTCACGAGCAACCTCCCGAAGGGTACCAATTCGGTCAGCGGCTGGATTCAGGTGCTGTTTCACGGCAGAAATCCCGACATGGAACAGATGGTTCTGGAGGGCTATCGCCAGATTTCCGAAAGCCTCATGCAGTGGATTTCCGCGGACTTTATGCCGAATCTAAATAAGTACCTGACGCAGATGACCAGCGGTGTGATGCGGCTCTTTGTGTTTCTGAAAAACTTCTTCATCGGTCTCATTGTGATGGCCTACGGCCTTAATATGAAGGAAGCGCTCGCGGCGCAGAGTAAGCGTTTTCTTTTTGCGCTTCTGCCGCGGCGCGTCGCAAACGAGACGATTACAGAACTTCGTTATGTAAAGTGGGTGTTCTCGAGCTTTATTGTCGGCAAGATTATTGACTCCGTGATCATCGGCATCATCTGCTATATCTGCATGAGTTTCATGAAAATGCCCTATGCGCTTTTAATCAGCGCTTTTGTCGGCGTCACAAATGTAATTCCGTTTTTCGGGCCCTTTGTCGGCGCAATTCCGAGTGCTTTCATTCTGCTCATGGTTTCACCGATTACGACATTGCAATTTCTGATTTTTATCCTCGTGCTGCAGCAGTTCGACGGCAATATTCTGGGACCGCGCATCCTTGGGTCCACGACAGGCATGTCTAGTTTCTGGGTTCTCTTCGCCATTCTGTTTTTTGGCGGAATCTGGGGCATTGTCGGCATGGTGGTCGGCATTCCGACCTTCGCGGTTCTCACCAGATTTACGGAGCGGGCGCTTGTGAATGTCTTAAAGAAAAAGAATCTTCCGGTCGAGGAAGGTTGCTACGACACACTGGATTACATTGATACGGAAGACGGCAGCCTGCACTACGGGAAGCGGGACAAAAAGAAGTGAGCTGATTTGCAATTCGGACCGAAGTAGGCTATAATGCGACTAAAATCACGGGAGTGAGGGTGAACTTATGACATTATTAGAAGTTTGGAGAACCAAAGCATACGGTGACCAGCTCAGCAAAGAGGAGCAGGAAAAGCTCTGGAAGGATTATTTTCTGGTCGAGAAGGGCATCTACGAGAAGCTGCTCGCCGATGTGAGTAAGGTGGAGCGCGGCACGGTGAAGGAACTCGCCGAGAAGTACGGCACGGATATTCAGACCATGACGGGCTTCCTCGACGGCATCAGCGAGAGCCTGAAGCAAGACATTCCGACCGAGACCATGGATGAGAATACCGAGATTGTGTTGGAAATCGATCCGGAGAAGCTCTATTACAACATGGTGGAGGCAAAGGCTGAGTGGCTTTACGGTCTGGAAGCCTGGGATCACATTCTGAGCGCGGAGAGAAGAAAAGAGCTGTACCGCGAGCAGAAGCAGAGCGGTACGATTCGCAAGGAAGTCAAGGTAGGCAGAAACGATCCCTGCCCCTGTGGTTCCGGCAAGAAGTACAAGTACTGCTGCGGCAGAAACGCATAAGTTTGGCTCCGTTCTTCGTACAGAGGAGAGCGGGGCATTTTTCATATTCGGAAGGAACAGGAGGCGCACGGAATGGCGGCTTACCAGAGTTTTGCAAAACTCTACGATCTTTTTATGGACGGCGTTCCCTATGACGCCTGGTGCGAGCAGACTGTGCGACTCCTTGCGTCCTTCGGCATTACCGAAGGGATTGTCGCGGAACTCGGTTGCGGCACGGGAAACTGCACGGAACGGCTCGCGGCGCGGGGCTTTGATATGATAGGCATTGACAATGCCGAAGAAATGCTGGAAGAGGCGCTGCGGAAAAAAATAGCGAACGGCAGCAACACGCTTTATCTCTGTCAGGATATGCGTGAATTTGAGCTCTACGGCACCTGCCGCGCCATCATAAGCCGCTGCGATGCCATGAATTATCTCTGCGGCACGGAAGAACTCTCTGAGGTGTTTCGTCTGGTCAACAACTACCTGGATCCGGGCGGCATCTTCCTCTTTGATATGAATACCGTTTATAAATATGAGCAGCTGCTTGCGGACAATACATTTGCGGAAAATCGGGAAGAGGGCAGTTTCATCTGGGAAAACCACTATGACCGAGAGACCGCGGAAAATGTCTACGACATGACCTTTTATCTCCGGAAGGAAGGGGATTGTTACCGCCGCGCAGAGGAAACCCATGTGCAGCGTGCCTATACCCCGGCAGAAGTCAGAGAAACGGCAGAGCGGGCGGGCATGGTCTTTATCGCCGCAATGGATGCGGAGACCGAGGGACCGTTGACGGATGAGAGCGAGCGGATGTTAATTCTGCTGCGAGAACAGGGAAAGGAAGTAAATCATGAGTGATTATATCGTGAGAGCGTTTGCGGAAGGCGGCATGGTGCGCGCCTTTGCGGCGACGACCGGGGATCTGGTAGAAGAGGCAAGACATATTCACAGCACAAGCCCCATTGTCACGGCTGCGCTTGGGCGTCTCATGACGGCGGGCCTCATGATGGGTGCAATGATGAAGGACAAGCAGGATCTTCTGACCATCAAAATCGACGGCGACGGTCCGATGCGGGGAATGCTGGTCACGGCGAACAATGCGGGAGATGTCAAGGGATATCCCTATGAGCCAGCGGTGATTCTGCCGGCCAATCAGCTCGGGAAACTGGATGTCGCAGGTGCGGTCGGCAAGGGTACCATGACCGTCATCTCGGATCTCGGCTTAAAGGAACCCTATGTGGGGCAGGTCGAGTTGGTCTCCGGCGAAATCGCAGAGGACATTGCCTATTACTATGCATCGAGTGAGCAGGTGCCGTCTGGCGTGGGGCTCGGCGTGCTGATGAATCAGGACAACACGGTTCGCTGTGCCGGCGGCTTTATTGTGCAGCTCATGCCGGGTTGTCCCGAGGAAGTGATTACGGTACTGGAAGACCGCCTCAAAACGGTAGGATCGGTGACGAGCTTCTTAAAAGAGGGAAAGACACCGGAAGATATTCTCGCCTGGATTTTTGAGGGCAGAGAACTTAAACTCACGGATAAGCTTCCGTGTCACTTCCACTGCGACTGCTCGAGAGCGAGGGTCGAGAGGGCGCTGATCAGTCTCGGCAGTAAGGAACTAAAGAGCATGGCGGAAGAAAAAAAGCCCGCGGAACTTCATTGTCAGTTCTGCGGGAAGTCGTATCTGTTTTCGCCTGAGGAACTTGCGGCATTGGAGCGGGAAGCTCACTGAAGCGCGGATTGTCCTCTGCGCTCGTAGAGTGCGGGGTGACGGCGCAGCCAGCGCATATAGCCGAGCGTATAGTGTTCCCCCTTGTCGCGGAGCATATAGAGGAGTTTTTCGAGGAGTGCCCGGGTCTCCGGATGTAAAAGGCGGCCCTCCTGTTTGGAGAGATAGTAGCCGAGCGGCACGGCATCGGTATAGTCCTTTCCGCTGTACACTTTGGAGGCGGCAATGCGGTCGCAGAGCATTTCGAGCACAAAGCAAAGCGGCATTTTCAGGCTGACCCAGCCGCGCTTTTTGTCGATATCCACCCAGTATTCGTAGTGGTGACGATTGCGTCCCTTGTGGTGTAGCCAGGCGCGGGAATAGCCGAGTTCCTGGCGCTCGGCGGCGTTTGGCGAGCGGACACCCTGAAAGTAACGAACACCGGTCATGAATTCGGTCGGGGAATATTTGGAGAGATCATGTGCCAGTCCTTGGCGTATCAGACCGACTTTGAAGCAGAGATCCATGACAGTCAATTTGTGTTTTGTGATGGTGCAAAAGTGCTGTATCGCGTTTTTGGCGTAAAAAAGAGGTCTCATCGTAAAAACTCCTATGAATTGTCGAAATAATTTGACAGTAGCCGTAACGTATGCTATTGTAGCGAGGGTTGCAGAAGTCTGCAAGCCACAGATTATTTTTTCGGAGGAACACCGGTTATGAGCAAGGGCACAGTCAAGTGGTTTAACAACCAGAAGGGTTACGGATTCATTTCGGATGAGGGCGGAAACGATGTTTTCGTGCACTATTCCGGTCTGAAGATGGATGGGTTCAAGACCCTGGAGGAAGGCGCAAAGGTTGAGTACGACATTGTCGACGGCGCTAAGGGACCGCAGGCTACCAACGTCTTGGTGATTGAGTAAACCGGTTCCCCCGAGGGAAACGACTATTCATGAGATCAAACAAAAAGAACCGAAGTTCGCATTTTGCGGCTTCGGTCTTTTTTATTTTCGGAGAGACAGGGAAGAGAGCAAAGCGTTCAGATATTCGTCGCAGAGTGCCGGAGAAGCGGCAAAATCGGAGAAGGGCAGGTAGAGCGGTGTGCTGCGGGCGGTCCGCTGAAAACAGGACTGCCTCGGTTTCATGCGCGCGGGTAGCGCCAGAAAGGCATCGTACTTCGGTTGTCTGGCGGTATCGCGGGTGGCCTTTTCCTTTGCGGCGGCGTCCACAAAAGCGGCCAGACTTTTGTGGAGCAGGCTGCCGTCTTCTTTCAGGATATAATAATTCTGATAATCCTTCCAATAGTGAAAGAGTGTGTCGGTGAGAAGCGGCAGTGTGACGGACAGAGCGTTCCCTTCGGCGTTCAGAGAAAGGGCCTCTTTCTCCAGTGAGAGCGAAAAGGGAAGTGCCGCTTCACTGCGCGCGGAAAGTTCGGCGACCGTTTTCTCGCGCGTGAGGGTCAAGTCTTGAAATGTACCGCAAAAAAAAGCGGGGATTGCAAGGAGGGATAGCAGAGAAGGCAGCGCGACGACATCGGCCGCATTATGTGCAAGCAGAGTCTGCAGTAAGGCTTCGTCATGTGTTCGCTGCCAGCGGGAATATGTTTCAATCAACTCGGCGCCGGTGAAGGGATCTTCCCGGGTAAGGCCAAGGCGAGCTTCGAGTGCACGCTGAGTGAGACGCTCGCCGGCAAAGAGCGCGCGATAGGGGGAGACAGTCGCATAAAAGTCCAGGCTCTGTTTTTCGGTGAGAGGGCAGGGCAGATGATACTGCGCACTGCACTGTGTGAGAAAAGGCAGATCAAAGCGCGCACCGTTAAAATGGACAAGCGTCGCAAAGGGAGCGGCAAAGGCAAAGAAACTGCGCAGCAAGGTATGCTCTTCGCTGAGCGAATCGGCGAACCATTGGTGCAAAACCGCATCACCCGCGTCCGAAAAAGAGAGTGCGCCGATCAGATAAATCTGCGCAGAGGCAGGAGAGAGGCCGGTGGTCTCAATATCAAAGAAAAGCAGGGAGGAGGGAGCTATCCCGGCGGGCAGCGTCGAAAGAACCTCTGCATAGTTGTCGCGTGATACCTTTGTTTCGAAGGAAAACATACAAATTCTCCTCTCTCATTTTGGTACTCTAGTATACGCCTTCCTTGTTAGATTGAAAAGGCTGTGCTAAACTAGACAACAGGGAAAGTTTCGACAGAGCAGGAGGGTTTATGATTTCTTATATCAAGGGAACGCTTGCTGCGGTCGGTGAGAGCGAAGTGATTGTAGAGGCGGGTGCTTTCGGCATTGCCGTAAAGACCTCCCGCGCAGTCATCGAGAGACTGCCGACGAAAGGCGCAGAGCTCTTACTCTATACCTATTTAAAGATGAGCGAGGATGCGATTTCGCTCTATGGTTTTGACAGAGAGGCGGATCTCCGCCTCTTTCGCGCGCTGCTCGGTGTGAGCGGCATAGGGCCCAAGGGTGCGCTTGCCGTGCTGTCGGCGCTGGAACCTGAGGCGCTGAAGCTTGCCGTGCTGACAGGCGACGCGAAGGCAATCGCAAAGGCACCGGGCATCGGCGTCCGGACAGCGGAGCGGATTATTCTGGAACTCAAAAACCAGGAGGTTGTGCAGACGCTTTCGGCGGACGCAGTGCCCGGCGGAAGTGTTTCCGGTGCTGCCGCGGCGGAGGCAATCGATGCGCTGGTGCAGCTCGGTTATGGCATAGGCGAGGCGACGCGCGCGGTCCGGGCCGTTCCGGGGGCAGAAAAGAAGGACAGCGAGACACTCTTACGGGAGGCGCTCCGGCAGTTCTGAGCCTGAGAGGAGAATATGGAGCGTAGAATCATAACAACAGAACTTGCAACCGAGGAGACACGATTCGAGCAGTCGCTTCGGCCGCAGCGCTTACAGGAATATATCGGACAGAAGAAATTAAAGTCCATGTTGCAGGTTTATATCGATGCGGCGAGACAGCGGCGCGAGTCTCTGGATCACGTGCTCTTTTACGGACCGCCGGGACTCGGCAAGACCACGCTCTCCGGCATCATTGCGAATGAGATGGGCGTGCACATGAAAATCACTTCGGGGCCTGCCATCGAGAAGCCGGGTGATATGGCAGCAATCTTAAATCATCTGCAGGAGGGTGATGTGCTATTTGTCGATGAGATACACCGCCTGAACCGTCAGGTTGAGGAAGTGCTCTATCCCGCGATGGAAGATTTTGCAATCGATATTGTGCTCGGCAAGGAGAGCAATGCAAAGAGCATACGCCTTGCGCTACCGCACTTCACCTTAGTCGGGGCCACAACAAGAGCGGGCTTACTCTCCGCACCGCTCCGAGATCGATTCGGCGTGGTACAGCGTCTTGAATTTTATGAGCAGGACGAACTGCAGGAAATTGTCCTTCGCTCGGCCAAAGTACTCGGTGTCGAGATTGATACGGCGGGTGCGGCAGAAATTGCACGGCGCTCCCGTGGAACCCCGCGACTTGCCAATCGCCTGTTGCGGCGCGTCCGGGATTTTGCGGAAGTCAAGTACAGCGGTGCCGTTACGGAAGCGGTGGCGCGCGATGCGCTGAATCTTTTGGATGTCGATACCTGCGGCCTCGACGCAGGGGACAGAACCATATTGAATCTCATCATTGATATGTTTCACGGCGGTCCGGTGGGACTGGATACGCTGGCTGCGGCGCTCGGGGAAGATGCCGGCACGCTGGAGGAAGTCTACGAGCCCTATCTCCTGATGCAGGGCTTTTTGATCCGGACACCGCGCGGCAGAGTCGCGACAGAATACGCATACAGCCATTTGAATCGAAAAAAGGAAGATGAGGAACAAGCAGATGCGTGACGAACAGAGTAGACAGCGTAGTACGGAAGTCATCATTGACGGCAAGGTAATTCCGCTCGCCGGGGGCGACAGTGCGTATCTCCGCCAGGTTGCGGCTTATATCGACAATAAAATTGCGGAGCTCAGGCAGAACCGCGCCTATGCGCGCCAGAACAGCGAGCGTAGGGCACAGATTCTCTGGTTGAATCTTGCGGATGACTGTCTGCAGGCGAGAGCGGAGAGCGCGGAGCTCAAGGAAGAGGCGGCAGCGCACGCCTCCGAAGTCTATGCGTTGAAGCGGGAACTTGTCGAGCAGCGCCTTCGCATGGAAACCTTGCAGAAAGATGCCAAGGATGAGGCGGCAGATGCTTCGCTTGCGGCAGAGAAGCAGAAACTCGAAGAGCAACTTGCCATCGCAGAAAAAGAGAAGGAGTCGCTACAGGCGGAAAAGGAACGCCTCACTGCCAACATACACCGCCTCGAAGAGGAACTGGAGGCAGAGAAGAAACGCAGCAAGGAGCTGGAAACAGAGCTGGATGAGCTGCTTTCCAAGTAAACGGATAGATTAGGACAGGATGAGGAATAAGATACCAGAACTTTTGGCACCCGCAGGCTCGATTGAAAGCCTGCGGGCGGCAGTCAATGCAGGCGCAGATGCCATTTATGTCGGCGGTGCGAAGTTTGGCGCGAGAGCTTATGCGGAGAATCCGGAGGAAGCGGATCTCATCGGGGGGCTGCGCTATGCGCACCGCTTTGGTGTTCGTATCCATATGACGGTCAACACCCTCTTAAAAGAGGCAGAACTTCAGACTCTGCCGGATTATATCGCACCTTATTACGAAGCGGGATTGGATGCTGCAATTGTGCAAGACTTGGGAGCGTTGGCTCTGCTACACGAGCATTTCCCGCTTCTTTCCCTGCACGCAAGTACCCAGACGACCATAACGGGGCCGCATGCCGCAGAGCTATATCGGCGTCTCGGGGTGAGCCGTGTGATTCCGGCGCGTGAATTGAGCCTCGAAGAACTGGTGCGCATCAAACAGGAAACCGGATTGGAGGTAGAGAGTTTTGTGCACGGTGCGCTCTGTTATGCTTACTCCGGACAGTGTTTCATGTCGAGCCTTCTCGGTGAGCGCTCGGGCAATCGAGGGCGCTGCGCCCAGACTTGCCGCCTGCCCTATAGTCTGCAGCGCGAAAATCAGAAATCGTCGGGACAGGGGCTGCTCCTCAGCTGTAAAGATCTTTGCAGCTTGGATTTGATTCCGATGCTCGCAGAGAGCGGCATAGACAGTCTAAAAATCGAGGGGCGCATGAAGAGCCCGCGCTATACGGCCGGTGTCGTATCCATCTGGCGGAAGTACCTAGACCTCTATGCAAGTGAGGGGGCAGAGGGATTTGCGGTGGAAGCGGCGGACAGAGCGCATCTCTTGGACCTGTTTGACCGGGGAGGTCAAACAGAAGGTTATTATCGCCAACATAACGGGCGCGAAATGATAGTCCTGCAGGAGAAGAAAGAGAAGCGGAAGCAGAATATTCCGTATGAAGAGGAAATCGAAGAGAAATATCTAAAAACAGAGCGGGAGTTGCCACTCTATGGAAAGTTTGTGCAGCGGGATGGCGAGCCGATGTATTTGGAACTCAGCGCTTCAATTCCCGGAGTAGGGCAACTCAGTGCCGAAGTCGCGGGCGAAATTGCTGAGCGGGCGAGAACAGCCGGAAGTACGGCGGAGGCAGTGCGGGAGCGGCTTCAGAAAACCGGGGGCACGGGATTTCGTTTTGCAAAGCTGGATGTCTCAATCGAAGAGGGCTTTTTCTTTCCGGTGAAACAACTGAATGAGCTGCGCCGAAAGGGAATCGAAGCAATTTCCGCAAAGATCGATGCGGCCTTTCTGCGGAATTCTGTACGCGACAGAGAGACTGTCCGCGCGATAAAGACAGACGGCGAAGACAGAACTGTCCGCGCGGCAGATACAGGACAGACAGCGCCGGAACTCCATGTGAGCTGTGACAGCTGGGAGCAGATACAGACGGTTTCCGAGATGGAAGAGGTCGCCGCAATCTCCTTCGGCGCAGACAGTATTCAGGCGGATAAGTGGCAGGCGGCGGTCCGCTGCATACGAAACGCAGGCAAGCGCGTGTATCTGCTCTTGCCGCAGATTTTTAGGACAGAAGCAGAGCACTTTTTTCTGGAGCAGGCGGAACGGTTGGTCGATTTGCCGCTGGACGCTTTGATTATCCGGAATCTGGAAGAACCGGGCTTTTTTGAGATACTCTACGGAGAACGGAACAGGCGCTGTCCGGCTTTCTATTTTGATTTTCAAGTCTACGGCATGAACAGGACAGCGCAGCTCTGTCTCAGAGAATTCGGTGCCGCGCGCCTCACGTTGCCGATTGAGGAGACTGCGCGAGAGCTCAAATTTCTCGACACGGCGGGACAGGAGATGGTTGTCGCGGGGCGGCTGCCCATGATGGTGTCGGCGAATTGTCTCAAAAAGACAGCCGCGCGCTGTGATCATAAACCCGAGTATATGAAACTCAGAGATCGCCGCCTGATGGAAATGCCTGTCAAGACGCATTGTACCTTCTGCTATAATACAATTTACAATGCAGCGCCGCTCAGTCTGAGCGGTGTGGCTGCAGAGCTCACCGGGCTCAAGCTGGGCGCGGTCCGGCTCTTACTCAGCAATGAGAGCGCTGCAGAGACAAAGACGGCAGTGCGCTCGATTTACCGGAGCTTTGTTCTGGGGGAACAGGGCGTCCCGGAGGCCTACGAAAACTTTACACGCGGGCACTTTAAGCGCGCGGTCGAATGAGGCAACGGGTCAGGGAGAAAGAGCTTGTGCTGAAAAGCTGTCAGTAGTACACTTACATTTGTTTGGGGATATGCGTCGCGCAGGAGGGATTGCAAATGGTCGAAGCAACGAGCTGTGGCGGCATCGTGATCTTTCACGGAAAGATCCTGCTGCTCTATAAGAATTACAGAAACCGCTATGAGGGTTGGGTACTCCCGAAGGGCACCGTAGAGGCGGGCGAGAGCTTTGAGACAACTGCACTTCGTGAGGTAAAAGAGGAGACAGGAGTCAGTGCTCATATTGTCGAGTACATCGGCAAGAGTGAATATACGTTTAACGCCCAGGCAGAGCAGGTCGACAAGAGCGTTCACTGGTATCTGATGAGCGCGGAGAGCTATTATTCCAAACCGCAGCGGGAAGAGTTTTTTATGGATTCCGGCTATTACAAGTATCACGAGGCATGGCATCTTCTGAAATTTGCAAATGAAAAGGCAATGCTCGAAAAGGCATATGCGCGCTATCAGGAACGAAAGCGAAATCGCATCAGCGAGACTGACTGATATGCAACTATTATAATAGGAAGAAAGAGGGGTAACGCCATGATTCAATTGGAACGCAGCTCTGTTATGAATCTGGAAAATGCGATGCGCGGCGCTAGAAATCCGCTGAATTCTTGGGCAAGAAGTGACAGCCACTACGACGAAGCCGGAAATTACATTCTGGGAGAGAACGATCTCGGCCTGGCCATGCGACTCAGAAAGGCAGGGAGCGATCATCGGAAGTATATGCGTCAGATTTTTGTCTCGGTCGACATCACGGCGCCGCTCTATTGGTGGAAGGAATATGACACCTATAAAGTGGCGACGGTGGCAAACTCCACTTCGACCATGCACAAGATTCACAGCAAACCCTTTTCACGGGAGGATTTCTCTCACGACCATATGACAGAAGAAGCGCTCGCTGCTCTGGATCGGATGATTGAAGTTCTAGAACAGTTGCGCCTTCGCTTTGTTGAGACCAAAGAAAAAGACGCCTGGTATTCGATGATACAACTGCTCCCCGAAAGCTATCAGCAGCTTCGCACTTGCAGCTTTAACTATGAGACGCTGGTGCATATTTATTTTTCAAGACGCGATCACAAGCTTGCCGAATGGCACACGTTTTGCGACTGGATTACTTCGCTCCCCTACGCGAAGGAACTGATACTCGGAGAAGAAGCATGATTTTGATTGCGGCGGTGGACAGAGCCTGGGCCATCGGAAAAGGCGGGAGGCTTCTGGTCAAAATTCCCCGCGACCAGAAACTGTTTCTGGAGGAGACGCTTGGCAAGACTGTCATCATGGGGCGGAAAACTTTTTTGGATTTACCGGGACAGCAGCCGCTTTACGGCAGGCGCAATATTGTGCTGAGCCGGAGCCCGGAGTTTGCACCGAAAGGTGTGACCGTCTGCAACAGCATCGGGGAGGTCTTACGGGAAATCCGGGAACTTCCCAAGGATAAGGTCTTTGTGTGCGGCGGTGAGAGCATCTACCGAGATTTTCTGCCCTATGCGGACAGCGCGGAAATCACAAAGATCGACTACCTCTATGACGGCGATCGCTTTTTCCCGAATCTGGATCGGGATTCGGAATGGGAACTGACCCGGGAGAGTGAAGAGGAGACCTATTTTGATTTGCCGTTTTCTTTCTGTCGTTACGAGCGAAAGAGTGGCGGCATGCGGATAGAATAAGTGTGCGAAAACAAGACTTGATTCGGTAACACGGTATTACAGCAATGGAGAATCCTTATGTATAAAATCCTGAAGAAAAAGAAACTTGCAGAGCAAATTTGGCTCATGGATGTCGAGGCACCGCGTGTCGCCGCGAAGTGTCTGCCGGGAGAGTTCCTGATTGTAAAAATCGATCGCTACGGCGAGCGCATTCCGCTGACCATCTGCGACTATGACCGCGAAAAGGGCACAGTGCTGATTGTCTTCCAGGTTGTCGGCGCGAGTAGCTATCGGATGGCGGAGCTGAACGAGGGTGATTTCTTTGAGGATGTCGTGGGACCGCTCGGATGTCCCTCAGAGCTCACCAAAAAGACGCCGGAAGAACTCCGGAAAATGAATATTCTCTTTGTGGCCGGCGGCGTCGGCACAGCGCCTGTCTATCCGCAGGTCAAATGGCTGAAGGAGCAGGGTGTCACAGCGGATGTTGTGCAGGGCGCAAAGAATAAGGATTTGGTCATACTCGAGGATGAGATGCGTGCGGTCTGCGGCGATCACCTCTATATCACCACCGATGACGGGTCCTACGGTTTCCACGGACTTGTGACTGCAAAAGTCGAGGAGCTGGTGGAAAAAGAAGGCAAGCACTACGATCTTTGCGTTGCAATCGGTCCCATGATTATGATGAAGTTTGTCGCCTTGCTCACCAAGAAGCTTGGTATTCCGACAGTCGCCAGCATGAATCCCATTATGGTGGATGGCACGGGCATGTGCGGCGCCTGCCGTCTGATTGTCGGTGACGAAGTCAAGTTTGCCTGTGTGGACGGTCCGGAGTTTGACGCGCACAAGATTGATTTTGACCAGGCGATGAAGCGCGCCAGAATGTACGCGAGCGAAGAGGGCAGGGAGTATCTGAGAGAAAAAGAAGGCAAGACGCACCACGGCGGTTGCGGAAATTGCAGAGGGCAACAGTAATGGATATGATGAAGAGAGTTCCGATTGCGGAGCAGGCACCGGATGAGCGCGCCAAAAATTTCAAGGAAGTATGTCTCGGCTATACAGAGGAAGAGGCGAGAGCGGAGGCATCTCGCTGTTTAAACTGTAAGAATCCGCGTTGCGTTGCGGGATGTCCGGTTTCGATTAATATCCCGGCATTTTTACAGCAGGTCATTGCCGGACAGGAGGCAAAGGCTGCGGGCATTATTGCGGAGAGCTCGGCACTTCCGGCAGTCTGTGGGCGCGTTTGTCCGCAGGAAACCCAGTGCGAAGGCGTCTGCATCCGCGGCATCAAGGGTGAGCCGGTTGCAATCGGTAAGTTGGAGCGCTATGTGGCAGACTGGGCGCGTGAGCATAAACTGGAGCCGGAAAACAATTCCGAGAAAAACGGGCAGCGCGTCGCTGTGATCGGCGCAGGGCCGGCGGGACTCACCTGTGCCGGCGACCTTGCTAAGCTCGGCTATGAGGTCAAGATCTTTGAGGCGCTTCACGAGCCGGGCGGTGTGCTGGTCTACGGTATTCCGGAGTTCCGACTGCCGAAGGACACGGTGGTTGCACATGAAGTCGAAAATGTCAAAAAACTCGGCGTGGAGATTGAAACCAACACGATTGTCGGAAAGTCGGTCTCGGTAGACGACCTTCTTGACAAAGAGGGCTATGATGCGGTGTTTATCGGTTCGGGCGCAGGCCTGCCGATGTTTATGCATATTCCGGGCGAGACAGCGAGTGGCGTCTTCTCGGCAAATGAGTTTTTGACGCGCAATAACCTCATGAAGGCCTTTCGCGAAGACTATGACACGCCGATTTTTGCGGGCAAGCGCGCGGTTGTCGTGGGCGGCGGTAATGTCGCGATGGATGCGGCGCGGACGGCGCTTCGCCTCGGCGCGGAGACGCACATTGTCTACCGCCGTTCGGAGGCAGAGCTTCCGGCGCGCGCGGAAGAAGTGCATCACGCAAAAGAAGAGGGCGTTATTTTTGATCTGCTCACCAATCCGGTCGAGATTTTGCAGGATGAAAACGGCTGGGTTCGCGGTGTCCGTGTGATTCACATGGAGCTTGGAGAGCCGGACCAGTCGGGCAGAAGAAGACCGGTCGAGATTCCGGGTTCCGAGGAGGAAATCCCGGCGGATACAGTTATCATGGCACTCGGCACCTCGCCGAATCCCTTGCTTTCTTCGACGACGGAGGGACTTGAGACAAATCGCAAAGGTTGTCTGATTGCCGATGAGAAGAACGGTCAGACCACGCGCGAGGGCGTCTTTGCAGGCGGCGATGCCGTAATCGGTGCGGCGACCGTAATTCTTGCGATGGGAGCGGGAAAGCAGGCGGCGCGCGGCATTGATGAATATCTCAAAGCAAAACGGGCGTGATTGTTTTCTGTTCGGATATAGTGTATAATAATCCCGGAACTTAACCCCGAGAAATCAGTGCATTTGCACGAGCGGAGGACAGAGGAGGAAAGGTACATGAGTAAGCTTGATTTAAGCAAGTATGGCATTACCGGGACAACAGAAATCGTACACAATCCGTCGTATGAGTTGCTCTTTGAAGAGGAGACCAAGGCGGGTCTGGAAGGCTTCGAAAAGGGGCAGGTGACCGAGCTCGGCGCAGTCAACGTGATGACCGGCATTTACACAGGTCGTTCTCCGAAAGACAAGTTTATCGTCATGGACGAGAACTCCAAGGATACGGTCTGGTGGACCTCCGATGAATACAAGAATGATAACCACCCGGCTACCGAAGAGGCTTGGCACGCGGTCAAAGAGCTCGCAAAAAAGGAGCTCTCCGGCAAGCGTCTGTTTGTGGTCGACGCATTCTGCGGTGCGAACCCGGATACCCGCATAGCAGTGCGCTTCATCGTCGAAGTTGCATGGCAGGCACATTTCGTGACCAATATGTTCATTCGCCCGACGGCGGAAGAACTCGAGAACTTTGAGCCGGACTTCATTGTCTACAATGCGTCGAAGGCAAAGGTTGAGAACTACAAGGAGCTCGGCCTCAACTCCGAGACTGCGGTTGTCTTCAACATCACGACCAAGGAGCAGGTCATTCTGAATACCTGGTACGGCGGCGAGATGAAGAAGGGCATGTTCTCGATGATGAACTATTACCTGCCGCTCTGCGGCATTGCATCGATGCACTGCTCGGCAAATACCGATATGGACGGCAAGAACACGGCGGTGTTCTTCGGCCTTTCGGGTACCGGTAAGACTACGCTCTCGACTGATCCGAAGCGTCTTCTGATTGGCGATGACGAGCACGGCTGGGATGATTCCGGCGTCTACAACTTTGAGGGCGGTTGCTATGCCAAGGTCATCAATCTCGACAAAGAGTCCGAGCCGGACATTTACAATGCAATCCGCCGCGACGCACTCCTCGAGAATGTCACGGTCGATGCCGACGGAAAGATTGATTTTACGGACAAGAGTGTCACGGAGAACACCCGAGTTTCCTATCCGATTGACCATATCGAGAAGATTGTGAAGCCGATTTCCCATGGTCCGGCAGCGGAAAATGTGATTTTCCTCTCGGCGGATGCGTTCGGCGTATTGCCGCCGGTCTCCATTCTGACGCCGGGGCAGACCAAGTATTATTTCCTGTCCGGCTTTACGGCAAAGCTCGCGGGAACCGAGCGCGGCATCACCGAGCCGACCCCGACCTTCTCGGCTTGCTTCGGCCAGGCTTTCCTCGAGCTGCATCCGACCAAGTATGCGGAAGAGCTCGTGAAGCGCATGGAGCAGAGCGGTGCAAAGGCATACCTCGTGAATACCGGCTGGAACGGCAGCGGCAAGAGAATTTCGATTAAGGACACGAGAGGTATTATCGATGCCATTCTGAACGGCGATGTGCTGAAGGCACCGACCAAGAAGATTCCGTTTTTTGACTTCGAAGTTCCGACCGAGCTTCCGGGCGTGAATCCGGCCATTCTTGATCCGCGAGACACCTATGCGGACAGCGAGGAGTGGAACAAGAAGGCAAAGGATCTTGCAGAGCGCTTTATCAAGAACTTTGCGAAGTATGAGGGCAATGCAGCCGGTAAGGCATTGGTTGCGGCAGGTCCGAAGACTGAGGCATAACTATATAGACGAAAAGGAAATCGTGTATCGGCACGATTTCCTTTTTTTTGCGGATATGTGGCAGAATCCGTGAGATAAATGTTGGGATTTTCCCAATCGGAGTAAGGCAGCGATTTTAAATCGTGGCCTTGGTTTATTGACATAAATTAATTATGTAAACAAAACGAGACAATTTAGCATTGTCCGAATTCAGATACAAGCGGATGCCGAAGGCACACGTTTTTTAACAAAAAATAAAAAAGAGAAAACATAGATACGAAACATTGCAAAGCGCGTGTGCATCTGTATATTTTAAGAGAAGTTTAAGAGTTTAGAATTGAGCTATACAAACGGAGGACAAGGAATGAGCAAACGAGGGAACAGGTCAAAGCGCTTGCTTGCGATGATGCTGAGTGCTGCCATGACAGTGCTGAACATCTCGACGGCAGTACCCGCTTATGCAGCGCCATCCGCAGAGGAATATCGGGAAGACGCAGAGCTGATCAATGACTTGGCTCTCCCGAAGTCTTTGCAGCAGCAGTTGCAGACAAAGGGAGCGAGCCCTTCTGACGCTACCGAGCAGAACAAGGCAGCAGAGGATATCCTCGCGGGCACAGCGCGCTGGGGGACACCGTCCAATGCGGCGCGCGTGTTACACACCCAGCTCGACGGCGTTGAGATTGAAGTCAGTGCACCGGCCGGTGTGTTGCCGGAAGGCTCGACACTCCGCGCGCGGAAGCTGACTGAAGCAGAAGAGCAGGAGGTGCTCGCGAAAATCAATGAGCACGCAGCGGCGAGCGGCAAGACGGCAACCACGCAGTTCCTCTGCGATCTGACGGTGTTAAACGCAGCGGGAGAACCGATTCAGCCGGATACCGCGAAGGGTACGCTGGCGGTTTCCTTCCATAATATAAGTATTGTCTCCGCAGAGAGTTCGGAGACAGCGCCGGAAGAAGAGAAGCAGACTGAGAAGGCGGGCGTTTCCGTGCTTCATATTGATGAGGCAGGCGAGAAGGTTGACACGCTCCGCGAGGGTCTCGACGAGAACCTGCCGGTCTTACAGGCGGCGGCGGAGCACTTCTCCCCGTTTGCTGTCGTCAACTATCAGACCGGCAATACCCAGCTCGGCGCGTCGTTCAAGCTTCTCGACTACGACGGAGATACAAGTCGCCAGAGCTATAAGCTGAAGGATGTGACGGTTCTCGACGCTACGGGGAACGGCATCACTTCGATGAACTTCCAGGTCGATGTGGGACACATCAACGACATGCCGGACAACGGCAGTGTGACCGCAAGCAAGTCCTATCAGAGCTTTACGGATGTCAACCCGGCAGGGAGTCATCGCTTTTACCAGTTTATCTTCCCGACGGCACTGACCGTGACGGAAGCAAAGGATTTCATCGAACAGCAGATGAAGTTCTATCTGCCGAGCGCAGGTGCAAACCAGCAGTTAAAGATTACGCTTGGCAACGGTCAGAACAATTTCCCGACCAATGCGACAATCAAGATTTCCAAGATGACGATTCCGAACCCGATGCCGGGTGACAGCGCCGAGCACTACTATATGTATGTCGAGCCGCAGCCGGCAGGACTGGTCAGCTGGGCGGACAGCTATAATACGGCAAAGCAGAGCTATCTCGACGGTATGCAGGGTTATCTCGTCACCGTCACCTCCCAGCAGGAGGATAAGATTCTCGACCAGATTACAACGCCTTCGACAGGCGCGTGGTCCGGCGGTGCGCGTTATGAAGGAATCAACGATGCGAGCTCCGTGCCGGCATGGTCGGATAACTCGGTGGCAGGGCGAACGGGAACAGTTTTTGCAAACCAGAACGTCAATGCCTGCCTGACCACTACGCCGACAGCGGCGAGACGTTTCCGCTGGGAGAACGGCCCCGAGGCGAATATTGAGTACTATGAACAAGAGGGCGGCGGTGCAAGACCGGGCGGTAACGGTCACGGACTGGTCACAGCGTATTCGAATGGTGCGGCTGCCTATTCGAATTTCCGTCCGACCGGTGAGCCGAACTCCGCGGTAGGACACGGTCAGGCAGTCAGCGGTTTTGAGGCGGCGATGCAGGTACATAATGCGGGCTTCTGGAACGACCTGCATAACCGGAGTGACTACACCGGCGGCGGTCTCGATGTCAAGGGCTTCTACATTGAGTTTAGTGGTTACAATAAGACCGGCGATACCGGTGATGATCCGGTTTCGCTGAATACGACATATACCGCAACCGCAACCCTGAACGGACAGACGTACTACTTTAACAATGCAGACGATGCGGTCGCATGGTCGCAGCAGAACAACAATGCGCCGATTACGCTGACCGGCAATACGACGCTTACGACCAATGTGCCGGCAGGCGTGAGCATTGACCTGAACGGTCACACACTCACCGTTCCGGCGAGCAGCACGGTAGTAAACAACGGCACCATCAATGCGACGAACCCGGCAAGTAATCTGGCAGTACAGGGTTCGAACGGAAATCTCAGCAACGGCGGCAGCGGACAGATTACGCGGAACATTACCATTCGCATGAATGACCGCACCGTGACCGCAACCGAGCCGCTCACCTGGAGCCCTTCGGATGCGACTGTCACGGGTGGTCTGATTGGAAACGACCGCGTGAGCGCGCTCACCGTGAACTTTGACAACAGCTCGACCGCAGATGTGCATCCGACTCTGCCGGTTACAGCTGAAAATCCGACGACTCTGGACAACGGCACTGCGGGCAGCGCAGCACTCGGCACCTATACGATTACCTATCTGCCGGGCACCGTGACCAGAAATCCGCATCACTATACGGTTAAGTTTGTTGCAAACGCACCGGCGGGTCAGACCGCAACGGGCACGACGCCGGATCAGACCATCACCGGCAATGCGGCGGCAAACCTTACGAACGGCTTTGCGGTGAACGGCTACAGCTTTAACGGTTGGACCGGTTCGAACGGCCAGACCTATGCGAACGGCGCGACACCGAATCTGCTCTCGACACAGAATAACGGTGTGGTTACGATGACCGCAAACTGGACGGAGAACAGTTATCCGATTCAGTACACAGACAATGTGAATACGAGTTCCCGCACTGCGCCGGTCACAAATCCGAACACGGTCACGAGTTATAAGGTGACGGATGCAAACATTCCGCTGCTGCCTATGACATGGACCGGTTATACCTTTGACGGCTGGTATGACAACAGTAGCTTTAGTGGTTCCCAGATTACGCAGATTATGACCAATGCGAACCCGGCGGGCCCGAGACACTATTACGCAAAGTGGACGCCGAAGTCGTATCAGGTGAATTATCATCTGAATGACGCAACGCCGGCAGGTCATCCGGCGAATAATCCGAATGCGACCCTTTTCGGGCCGACCTATACCGTCGAGACCCCCAATTACACGCTGCTTGCACCGACCCGCTCGGGCTATCCGTTTGAAGGCTGGTATCTGGATGCGGCACTTACGATTCCGGCACCGGCGGTCATTGACACGACCCAGGGCGATACACATCCGACGCTGGATCTCTACGCAAAGTGGGGGGCGGCAACGCCGTATACGATTACCTATGTCGGAAATGATACGGCTGCGCATCCGATGAACAATCCGAGTGCAAACCGCCCGGGCTTCAGCGTCACGGATCCGGTCATCACGTTGCAGGATCCGACCCGCACGGGTTATGACTTCCAGGGATGGTATGCGGATCCCGGTTTTACAACGCGGGTTACGACGATTAACCCCGCGAGTGCAACGGACCATACCGTTTACGCAAAGTGGAGCGCCGCAAAGAACTATACCGTGCAGTGGGATTTGAATGACGGCACCCCGGCAGGTCATGCGGCTGCCAACCCGAATACAATTTCGAGTTACACGGTCGAGGATGCGGATGTCGCAATCGCGCCCGCAACCCGCACCGGCTACACCTTCCTCGGCTGGTTTACGGATGCCGCGCTCACGAACCCGGCGCCGGCGACGCTCCACACGATGGATGCCGAGAACAAGCATTACTATGCGAAGTGGAGCGCAGCGGAGATTTATCCGGTCAACTATGTGTTAAATGACATGCCGTCGACGCCGGCGACCAATCCGGCGGTCAATCCGACACACTATACGGTTGAGACAACGCCGTCTACACTGCAGGTTGTCCCCCCGCTCCGGAACGGTTTTACCTTTGAAGGCTGGTATGACAATGCGTCGTTCACCGGCGCACCGATTACACAGTTCTCTGTGATGGATGCAGCACCGAAGACGTATTATGCGAAGTGGAGTAATGCCGTCAGTTATCCGGTCAATTTTGTTCTGAATGACACGACGGCAAATCCGGCGACGAATCCGAATACGGTTTCGAGCTATACGGTTCTGACGCCGGATGTCTCGATTGCCCCGGCAACGAGAACGGGTTATGACTTCCTCGGTTGGTTCGATAACAGCGGCTTTGCGGGTAGTCCGGTTACGATGCTTCACACGGCCGACGCTGCACCGAAGCAGTACTTTGCGCAGTGGAGCGCGCCGAAGACCTATACCGTGCAGTGGGATTTGAACGACAGCACCCCGGCAGGCCATGCGGCGACGAACCCGAACACGGTGACGAGCTACACGGTTCTGGATCCCGACACAGCGATTGCCCCGGCGACGAGAACGGGTTATGATTTCCTCGGCTGGTACGATAACCCCGGTTTCGCGGGTACACCGGTCACAAATCTCCACACGATGGATGCGACCGACAAGCATTATTATGCAAAGTGGAGCGCGGCAAAGAGCTATACGGTGCAGTGGGATATGAACGACGGCGCACCGGCAGGCACGAGCGGCACAAATCCGAATACGGTGACGAGCTACACGGTTGAGGATCCGGATATTACCATTAACGATCCGTTCCGAGCAGGGTTTACCTTCCAGGGCTGGTTTGAGAACCCGACCTTCATGGGAAGCGCGGTCACGAACCTCCACACGATGGATGCAGTCGACAAGCACTACTACGCGCGCTGGAGTAATCCGAACGACTATCAGATTTATTATCATGCAAACGATACAGTTGCACACCCGGCGACGAACCCGAACACGGTGACAAGCTACAATGTCCTTAGTTCCGACTTTACGCTCGCTCCGGCGACGAGAACCGGTTACACCTTCGAGGGCTGGTTTAGCGATGTAGCGCTCACGCAGCCGGTCACGGGACTTCGCGTCCAGGACCTTGAGGACAAGAACTTCTATATGAAGTGGAGCCCGGCGATTGTCTATCCGATTACCTATGTAATGAATGACAAGCCGTCGAGTCCGGCAAGCGCAGTGACGCCGAATTCTTACACGGTTGAGGACGCCGATTTTGCACTCGGTATTCCGACCCGGAACGGCGCGACCTTCCAGGGATGGTATGACAATGCCGCGTTCAGCGGTTCGCCGATTACGACCCTGCACACGATGGACGCAGCGCCGAAGACCTACTACGCAAAGTGGCAGCTCACGAACTACAATGTGAACTACAACTTAAACCCGGGCGGCGGCATCGGCACGCCGACCAACCCGACCAACAATGTCCCGACCTTCACGGTCGAGGATGATGTCCCGCTGGCGCCACCGGTGCGCCGCGGTTATACCGGCAGCTGGACCTCGAACGGTCAGACCGTGACGAGTATTCCGGCAGGCACGACGGGCAACCAGACCATCACGGCAAGCTGGACGCCGAACCACTATGCAATCAACTATGACCTCGGCGAGACGAGAAACAGCCCGATTCAGGGTCTTAGTAACCTCCCGACTTCGTATACGATTGAGGATCCGACCATCACGCTGCCGACCCCGAGCCGTGTCGGTTACACCTTTGTCCGCTGGGAGAAGAGCTCCGCACCGGGCGTTGCGGACAATCAGATCACGGCGGAGAGCGACGGCGAGGTGAGCTTCAAGGCAGTCTGGGAGCCGATCCGCTACCACATCACCTACGATACGGCGGGCGGTGTCAACAACGCCGCGAACCCGACCACGTTCACGATCGAGGACGAGATTAACCCCTACGGTGCCGTGAAGCAGGGCGTCCGCTTCTGGACCTGGCAGGTGGTCGGCGGCAAGTTCCTGAACACGATTCCGGCCGGAACCACGCACGACGTGGCCCTCGTTGCGGTCTACCAGAAAGATCAGGATACCGATAACGTCGGCGGCGGCGGTGGCGGCGGTGCCGGTGGCGGCGGCGGAACCCGAAACGGCGGACACCGCGCGACCATCAGCCCGAACAATGTCGCACCGATTTCGAATCACAGCGGTGCGAAGCAGGATACGGCAAATACAAATCCGGCTGACAACACAACGGTTAACACGAGCGATGACCGCACAGAGCCCACGCCGCAGAAGAGAGCGGACCAGAGAGAGGGCAACAAGTATGTGTCGGACAACGACGGCGCAAAGAGAACGGTGAATCAGAGCACAGTGAATCAGGGTACGGTCCGGAAGAGCGGCAAGCGTCGTCTTCCGAAGACCGGTGAGGCACCGCTCGCACTGAACTATGCAGGTCTGGCACTCGGCATACTGCTCGCAGGCTTCGCAGCGATCAGAAAGAAAGAAGAGCAGTAAAGTGAAACAGCGGATCGCGGAAAAGCGGTATCCGCAAGAACAGTGGGAGGCGCTGTGCGGGAGCACAGCGCCTCCCACTGTATCTGCAGCTTGTCAGACAGAGAGATGCAAAGTATACTTAGAAGGTTGATTTTAGAACCGATCGGAGAGGAGAAGAGCGATGATGACAAGAATCCACCGCTCCAAATGTATACTGGCTGCACTGCTCAGTGCGGCTATGGTTGTATGGAATGTTTTTGCGGCAACATCCGTCTATGCCGCTCCGGCGATTGAGGATTTTCGGGAAGATGCGGAATTAATCAATGATTTGGTATTGCCGGCGGCCGTGCAAAAAAAATCACGGAACAGGAATGCGAGCCCCTCCGAAGCGACAGCTGCCAAGGAGCGACAGGCCCTTTTTGCAGGCGCGGCCGGTTGGGGGACACCATCGAGTGCGACAAAGATATTGCGCACGGAGCTCGATGGCGTTTTAATTGATGCCAGTGCTCCGGCCGGTGTGTTGCCGGAAGGAGCAGTGCTTAAAGCGCGGCGGCTGACCGATGAAGAAGAGAGAGAAGTCCTCAACCGAATAAGCGAGCATGCGGATACGGAAGGCAAGTCTGTGACGACACAGTTTCTCTGTGATCTGACGGTATTTAATGCGGCAGGAAAAGCTGTGCAGCCGGATAGTAGCAAGGGTCAGCTTGTCGTTTCCTTCCGGAATGTCGGCATTGTTGCTGCCGACTTGACCGAAATGGGGGACGACAAAGCGTATAGCATAGATGATACGGTCTCGGTACTCCATATCGATGAAGCGGAGCGTAAAGTCGATACACTTCGCGAAGGGCTACCCGCAAATCTTCCCGTTTTGCAGGTGGCTGCGGAGCATTTCTCGCCCTTTGCGGTTGTCAACTACAGGCCTGCGACTACCCCGACGCTCGGCGTGGAATTTAAGATGCTGGATTACGACAATGATAATCGCCTGGATTACCGTCTGAAGGATGTGACTGTTTTGGACGCGGCCGGTAATGGCATCAGCTCTATGAGCATACAGGTGGACTCCGGTTATATTGAGTCCATTCCGGACTATGCGCCGGGGGCAGACTCGCATGACTACAAGCTGTTTACGGACATCAATGCGAATCACCGGTTTTATCAGATCATTTTTCCGACGCCGCTCACCCCGGCAGAGGCGAAGACCTTTCTCGAGAATAAGCTTCACTTTCACCTTGTGAGTCAGGGAGCCAATCAACAGCTCACAATCAGTCTCGGAAACGGCCCGAGCCGTTTTCCGCAGAATGCGACAATCAAGCTCACAAAAGCCACGATTCCGAATCCCATGCCGGGCGACAGTGCGGAACACTACTATATGTATGTAGAGCCGCAGCCAAAGCGTTTAATCAGTTGGGCGGAAAGCTATAATCTGGCAAAGCAGACCTACCTTGACGGGATGCAGGGCTACTTGGTCACGGTCACTTCGGCGGCAGAGGACAATATCTTGAATCAGGTCACGGCGACAAATATCGGGGCTTGGTCCGGCGGCGCACGCTTTGAGGGCATCAACGACAGTGATTCGGTGCCGAACTGGACCGATAATCTGGCGCCGGGCAGAACGGCCGGTTCCGTTTTTGCCAACCAGAGCCTCAGCGGCTCCACAGGCAGCGGGGCGCATCGGCGTTTTCGCTGGCAGAACGGACCGGAGACGGGCATTGAGTATTACGAGCAAGGAAACGGCGGATCCACGCCCACCGGCAATGGTCATGCACTGAACACGCCCTACGGCAGTTATTCGCATTTCGAGCCGACAGGCGGTGTGACCTACGAGCCGAATTCATCGGGCGGCATGCACGGCGGCCCGTATGTCTCGGGCTATGAGTCCGTCATGCAGGTACACAATGCGGGACACTGGAACGACCTCCACAATGTGAGTGAATACACGGGAGGCGGTCTGGACGTCAAAGGTTTTTATATCGAGTTTAGCGGTTACAAGAAGACGGGTTCCACGAGCGAGCAGGTAGTTCCGTTGCATACCGCATCGACGGTGTATGCCGAGCGGAGCACGCAGCGGTATTATTTTCAGACTGCGGATGAAGCTGTAATCTGGGCGGGACAGAACGGCAATGCGCCGCTTACCTTGATCGGTGACACAACGCTAACAGGGGATATCCCGGCCAATGTGAGTCTGGATTTAAACGGACACATACTGACCGTTCCCGCAAGCAGCAGTGTGGTAAATCATGGCAGTATAGATGCAAGTAATCCGGCGAGTCAACTGTATATTCAGGGAAGCTATGGCGGCTTCCGCAATGCGGGAAGCGGAAGAGTGACAAGGCAGCTCACAGTCCGAATGAACGACCGAACCGTGACAGCGACCGAACCGCTTACCTGGAGTACGGCAGATGCGGTCGTCACCGGCCTCTTGGGCAACGATCGCGTGCGTGCGCTCACCGTGAACTTTGACAACAGTTCCACCGCAGATGTGCATCCGACCTTGCCGGTCATTGCGGAAAATCCGACAAGTTTTGACAACGGAAGCGCGGGCAGTACTGCAATCGGGACATATACCATTACATACCTGCCGGGTACAGTCACACGAAATCCGCATCAATATACAGTGCAGTTTCTTGCCAATGCGCCTGCCGGTCAGACAGTCACTGGCAATATGCCGGATCAGCATATTACCGGCAACGCAGCAGCCGATTTACGAAACCGCTTTGCCGTCAACGGGTATACCTTCAGCGGATGGACAGGTTCAGACGGTCAGACTTATGCGGATGGAGTGACGCCGTCATTGCTCTCGCGGCAAAACGGAGCCGTGGTCACCATGACAGCAAATTGGACGAAAAACACCTATACAATCCTGTATACAAATAATGTGCAGGTAGCCTCCCGGACGGCACCCGGCATAAACTCAAACACAGTGAGCAGTTATGAGGTCACGGATGCCGACATCAATCTTGTCCCTATGGTCTGGCAAGGCTATACGTTTGACGGGTGGTATGAAGATTCGGCATTCACAGGTACGCCGGTCACAAAGCTTGTCACGAATCACGCACCGGCAGGGAATCGCCACTATTATGCCAAATGGACACAAAAGCGTTATGCGCTCACCTACCATTTAAATGATGCAACGCCTGTCGGACATCCGGCAAGCAATCCGAATGCCGGGTTTACGGGATATACGGTTGAGACGCCGAATTACGCACTTGCGGATCCGGTCCGGGCAGGGTATCCCTTTGAGGGTTGGTTTACCGACGCCGCGCTGACCGTTCCGGCGCCTACAGTGATTGATACAACACAGGGCGACACAAATCCGACCGACTATTATGCGAAGTGGGGCGCTGCGCTCCCGTATACAATCGACTATCACTTCAACGATGATACACCTGCAGGACATGCTGCGCGCAATTCCGTGTCGAATCCGAACGGCTTCCGGGTCACGGATCCCGACATCTCCCTGCAGGCACCTGTTCGGACAGGGTATGTTTTTGAAGGCTGGTACAGAGATGCGGGTTTAACGATGCCTATCCGGACCATTGATCCGGCCAGTGCAGAGAATTACACGATTTATGCAAAATGGAGCAATCCGATACGCTATACGGTACAGTGGGATTTGAATGACGGGACACTGGCCGGCCCCCCGGCGGTGAATCCGAACAGCGGTATGGCAGGGTATACGGTGGAAGATGCGGATTTTGTGATGCAGTCGGCAAGCAGACCAGGTTATGCCTTTGAGGGCTGGTATGACAATGCCGCGCTGCTCGGTACGCCGATCACAACGCTCCGCACCATGGATGCAGAGAACAAGCATTATTATGCGAAGTGGAGCGCGCCGCTGCAATATCCGGTGCGGTATGAGCTGAATGATTCCGCAGCGAATCCGGCAGTCGTTCCGGCGAGTAATCTGCTGCGCTATAGCATAGAGACCAATGGGGGAGGCACAATTCATCTGAGTCCGGCTTTCCGTCAGGGCTATGATTTCCTTGGCTGGTACGATAATGCCGCTTTTGCGGGAGTGCCGGTCACAGACTTTCCGGCGACGGACGCAATGCCGAAGACTTACTATGCGAAATGGCAGATCAAATCATATCGGTTGCGGTATCATTTGAACAGCGGTAGCGGCAGTAACATGCCGATCAATCCGGCAGTCAATCCGGACAGCTATACGATTGAGGGGGCGGTGTCTCTTGCGCCGCCGCAGCGACAGGGGTATACCGGCATTTGGAGCGAGAACGGACAGACCGTCACGAATATTCCGGCGGGGAGCACGGGAGACCGAACACTGACTGCCATCTGGACGTTGAATCGGTATCCGATTCGCTATGAGCTCGGCGAGACTTTAAACAGTCGCGTGGAGGGCCTTCCTGCGTTGCCGCAGTCTTATACCGCGGAAGATGCAGGCTTCACGTTGCCTACGCCTCATCGCATCGGGTACACCTTCCTCCGTTGGGAGAAGAGCAGCGCTCCCGGGGTCGCGGACAATCGGATTCAAGCGGGCAGCGCGGGAGAGCTGACCTTCCGTGCGATTTGGGAACCAATACGCTATCGCATCCGTTACGATACGGCGGGCGGCGTGAACAACACGCAAAACCCGACCGAGTTTACCATTGAAGATGAAATTTCTCCTTATGGTCCGGTGAAGCAGGGCATGCGCTTTTGGACCTGGCAGCTTGTCGGCGGAAAATTTATTCACACAATACCGGCGGGAACGACACGCGATATCGATCTGGTGGCTCGTTATCAGAAGGAACAGGAGAGCGACAATATTGGTGGCGGTAACAGCAGCGGCAACGGCGGAAGGCAGAGGCAGGCTTTGCCGGACGGAACTGTGAACAAAAAAACGCAGAGGCAGAAAACAGGGAGTACAGAGAGCAGGGAAGGCGGAGTCATAGAACCGACGCCGCAGAAGAGGGCAGATGCGCGGGTGGAGGTAGTGCATGAAAGCGTCTCTCCGGAACACGGGGAGAGAGGTACCAAACTTGTGGCCGCAACAGAATCTGTCGAGTATCATAGGCGCGCCCGACTGCCGAAAACCGGAGAGACGCCTTTCCGCATTCCCCCGGCCTTTCTTTTGTTGTGTTCTTTGCTCGCAAGCAATCTGAGCTATTTCGTGCGCGGAATTCTTGCTTTTGGAAAAAAGAAGGCGGAATGGTTTTGATTGTTTGGACAAATCGACATATTTCGGCGGATTTTAGAGAAGTACTGTGAAATCCTTACAAAGTCGATAGAGAAAGTGCAAGCAAAGACAGCAAAACGCGGTAGAGCGGTGAAGGAAGATGACAGGAGGGCAAGTTGACTTTTTTTGGCCCCGTTGCTATCATATTTTGCGTATACACGGAGGAAATGCAGATGAGAGTCGTTTTTTCGCTTTTGATGGACAATACGCCCGGCGTTCTGAGCCGCATTGCGGGTCTGTTTACGCGGCGGGGTTATAATATCGAGAGCATTACGGCGGGCGTCACCGCAGATCCGCGCTACACAAGAATGACGGTGGTCTCGAACGGCGACGATGATGTGCTGGAGCAGATTGAGAAGCAAATTCGAAAGCTCGAGGATGTCAAGGATATCAAGCGTTTGCCGGAAGACAGAAGTGTTTACCGTGAACTCATGATGGTCAAAATACGTGCGAATGCGGGACAGCGGGAATCTGTTCATGCGGTTGTGCAGATTTTTCGCGCTAGTATTGTGGATGTGGGCAAGAGCTCTCTCACGATATTATTAACCGGGGATCAGAGCAAGCTGGATGCACTGCTCAAGCTGCTGGAAGAGTATGAGATTCTGGAGCTTGCGAGAACAGGTATCACAGGACTTTCGCGCGGAGCGGAAGATGTGAGATATCTGCCGTAAATTCGGTTATCAGAACTGGGTTCTTTCGCGGACTGAGAGTCGCAGAATTCGGTCTTTTTTGATAATGCTTTTGTTGACACGAAAAAGATGGAGGAAAATAGTATGGCACTGAAGATTTATTATCAGGAAGATTGCGATGTTTCCGTTTTAAAGGGACATAAGGTTGCGATTATCGGTTACGGTAGCCAGGGTCACGCGCATGCGCTGAATTTGAAAGATTCCGGCGTTGATGTCTGTGTGGGTCTCTACGAGGGTTCCAAGTCGAGAGAGAAGGCAGAGAAGCAGGGGCTCACGGTGAAGACCAATGCCGAGGCTGCAAAGTGGGCAGACATCATCATGATTCTGATCAACGATGAGCTGCAGGCAGATATGTACAAGAAGGACATCGAGCCGAATCTCAACGAGGGCGACATGCTCATGTTCGCACATGGCTTTAACATTCACTTTGGTCTCATCACACCGCCGAAGTTCGTCGATGTCACGATGATTGCACCGAAGGCACCGGGCCACACGGTTCGCAGTGAGTTCCTTGATGGCAAGGGCGTTCCGATGCTGATTGCGGTGGAGCAGGATGCAACGGGCAAGGCACTGGAGAAGGCACTCGCATACGGCGCGGCAATCGGTGGCGCGAGAGCGGGTCTGCTGGAGACGACCTATCGCATCGAGACCGAGATCGATCTCTTCGGCGAGCAGGCTGTCCTTTGCGGCGGTGTTTGCGCACTGATGCAGGCAGGTTTCGATACGCTGGTTGAGGCAGGCTACGATCCGAGAAATGCGTATTTCGAGTGCATTCACGAGATGAAGCTCATTGTCGACCTCATCTACCAGTCCGGTTTCGAGGGCATGCGCTATTCGATTTCCAACACGGCTGAGTTCGGTGACTATGTCTCCGGACCGAAGCTCATCACGGATGAGACGAGAAAGGCAATGAAGAAGATCCTTTCCGATATTCAGGATGGAACATTTGCAAATCAGTTCCTGCTTGATATGAGCCCGGCCGGACGCCAGGCGCACTTCAAGGCAATGCGCAGAAAGGCTTCTGAGCATCTTTCGGAGTCTGTCGGCAAGGAGATCAGAAAGCTCTATAGCTGGAACAATGAGGATTCCAAGCTGATTAATAACTAAAACCGATTTTGCAAGAAGGGCGATGGAAGCTGTGTTTCCGTCGCCCTCTTTTTAAACTGTATACATTTTCTGAAATGAATACATAATAAAGAAAAAGTTTACAATTTGTTTACAGTTCGGGCGCAATCGTAGACTTCCCGTCATATTTAGAGTATGCTTTCTTGCGGATATCTTAAGGATACGAGCAGAGACATTTCAGGAGTAAGGACATGAGAGATAGTATGGATTTGGTGATCCAGTGCCTGGAAATCTTGAAGGAAGACAGCACAAGGCGGGGACTGGAGCGCTTTTTGCGTACGGCAGCGCGCGGATTAAAACTTCCGGCATTGGCGCTTCACCTGCAACAGGGCGAACGGAGGCGGCGGTTGAGCTGTCGGACCGCCGGAACGCAGGCGGTCAGGTTTGTGTTCCGCCTTCCGCTGGAGAGCCGCGGTGTGACAATCGGAACTCTGGTCGTAGGTTGCAGTTCTCTGTTTCAGAATCTCCGTGTCCGAAAAAGTTGTCGTTCTTTGGCCCTTCTGCTCTCGACCGAGCTCGGTAACCAAAGAAGAGAAGAGAGCTTGCGGCGTGCGGCACATTCCGATGCGTTTCTGAACATCAAGAACCGAAATGCAATGGAAGCACATCGAAGGGCGCTGATGAAACGGAATGCGCCGCGTTCCGTCGGAGTGGTTTATCTCGATTTGAACGGGCTAAAACAGACAAATGACCGGTACGGCCATAAGGCAGGTGATCGGTTGTTGCAGCGGGCGGTGGATTTCTTTGCTGCTTATTTTCCGCGTGAACATATTTATCGCGCGGGCGGAGATGAATTTGTTATTTTGGAATCCGGACTGCAAGAGACGAGTTTCTCAGCGCGTGTCCGGGATTTACGAAAGGCACTCAAAGCGCATACAGCGCCGCAGGCTGCAATGGGGGCAGCGTGGCGCGCGAGAGAAGGATTGGTACAGGAAGCACTGGATGAAGCTGATGCCGAAATGTACCGCGATAAAAACGGCACCGGACGGTATCGTGGTGCCAAGAAACAAAAACAGATATAAAAGGGGAAGCGCATGGTATTTTCCAGCATCACATTTTTGCTTTATTTTTTGCCGATTGTTTTTCTGGTCTATTATATTCTTGCGTTTTCTCGTCCCTTGCAAAACATATGGCTGGTGATTACGAGCCTTCTTTTCTATGCCTGGGGTGAGCCTATCTATGTGTTTCTGATGCTCGCGTCCATCACATGCAACTGGCTGTTCGGAATGATGTTGCTTTGGATTCGGCAAGACCGGGTCAAAGCGCGGCGTCTGGTTTTGATCATTGCTTGCGTTCTGAATCTTGGCATGCTTGGTATTTTTAAGTATTCGGGATTTGTGGTTGAGACGGTCAACGGCATTATGGAGCGCCCCTTTCTCCCGTATCCGAATATTGTTCTTCCGATCGGTATTTCCTTTTTCACATTCCAGGCTTTGTCCTATGTCATAGATGTCTATATGGGAAACGCTGAGCCCCAGAAGAATCTGTTGGATATCGCACTCTATATCGCTTTCTTTCCACAGCTTATTGCGGGCCCGATTGTCAAATATTCGGCAATTGCAGAGCAGATTAAAACGCGGCGCACGGATCTGACCATGTTGACCGAAGGGATATGCCGTTTTTGTGAGGGATTCTGTAAAAAGATTCTGATTGCGAACAATCTCGCGGTGATTGCGGATACCGTATTTAATCTGACGAAAGGCGGTGACTCCACAATTCCGGTGCCCATGTTGCTCGCCTGGCTCGGCGCGGTGAGTTACATGTTCCAGCTCTACTACGATTTCAGCGCCTATTCCGATATGGCAATCGGACTTGGTCTCATGTTCGGTTTCCGCTTTTCCGAGAACTTCCGCTACCCGTTTGTGAGCCGTTCGATCCGTGAGTTTATGACGCGCTGGCACATCAGTCTTGCATCCTGGTTCAGCCAATATGTCTATAAACCGCTCGGCGGCGCAAGTAGCAAGAAAAAAGATGTTATGATACGAAATCTCTTCATCGTCTGGCTGCTGACCGGTCTCTGGCACGGTGCGAACTGGACTTATATCTGGTGGGGGTTGTACTTCTTTGTTTTAATCATATTCGAAATTATGTTCCGTCTCGACGAGCGAGAGGGGCATGAGGTCCTTCGGCATGCCTATGTGGTTGTCGCAACGGTTTTTGCAATGGTCATTTTCCGCTGCGAGACAGGAGAGCAGATGTCTCTCTTCTTTGCGGATTTGTTCGCGCTCGGCGGAAACGGTTTTTACAGTCCGTCGGTCGTCATGTTTCTGAAAGAGTACGGTATTTCTCTGATCGGCGCCGTGCTGTTTGCACTGCCTGTTCGCAATTACATTCTGGAGAAGACGGAAGACAGCGAGGGACATGAAATTTTCTATCGGAGCTGCGGAGTCATTTATGTGATTTGCCTCGGAGCCTGCATGCTCTTTTCGATTGCAATACTGGCGAAGGGCGGCTACAACCCGTTCATTTACTTCAACTTCTAAGGAGGAGACGAAACGATGAAACGATATCAGGCAGTCTTCTCGGCACTGTTTCTCGCGGGTCTGTTTTCGCTCTCGGCTTTAAACTTATACCGGGAGCGAGACGCTCTGCAAAAGAAAATTCAGGACATTGAAAAACCAAAGGCGGTGTCCGAATACAAGAAGTACACAAAGCAGCTTGACGGTATTCTCTCGCAGACGCTGGTCGGCGGGCACCGCTGGAACGAGCTCTACGGCACTGTGTACAGGGCGCTCGGCAAAAATGAGGAAAACTCATTCAAGTATGTGAGAGATGAAGATTCGGTACTCTATTCGGGAAACTTCTATAATAATTCGAATCTCAGTGCTCCCGGCATTGCGGGACGCATGCGTCGCTTACAGGACAGTCTGAAAGATAAGGGCACTAGGCTGGTGGTCATTATGTATCCGACCAAATTCCGCGAGGACTGGTCGAGAGGATATTACGGCATACCCTACAACAATCTGAATGCCTACGGCGATGAAGTGCTTCGTTATCTGCGCCGTTACGATGTGGACTATGTCGATGTGCGAGATGTCTTTCGGGATGCCGATATGAAGGCAAAGGATATTTTCTACCATACCGACCACCACTGGACCGTTCCTTCGGCCTTTTATGCGACCGGAAAGATTGTTGACCATCTGAATCAAAAGTTTGAGGCAAACTTGGACCCCGATGGGTATTACCGGGATTTGAACAACTATACGATTGAGACCTACTCGCATATCTATATGGGATCGCAGGGCAGAGATGCCGGTCTGATTTATTCGCGGAGGCTCGACGATTATAGTTTCGTCTACCCGAAGTTCGAAACCAATTATCACTACTATTCGCGTTACAAAGGCGGCAAAGAGGCGAACAAGGACGGACCGATAGAACGCACGCTGATCGATCGAAAGTATCTGGATTATGCCGATCCCTACGACCGCGAGATGAATAACAGCTACTTGCAGGGTGTAGTCCGTTTTGACCAGATTGACAACAAGCTGAATCCGAACGGACCGACGGCGCTCTTTATTCGAGATTCTTACTCCTCGCCGGTCGCGACCTTCCTGTCACCGATGTTCTCACGCATCGAATTACTCTGGTCCCTGCATTTTAGCCCGACCGGAGATGGAAGCATTCAGAAGATGCTCGAGAAAAAGCATTTTGACTATGTCTTCGTGGCGCTTGCGCTGGATAACTTCACCAACGAGGGTACACCGTTCTATACCGATGACCCGAAAGCGGCGGAAACCGGAGATGCCGATGTGGCTGCGCAGGGACAGGATCCCGCCGCGCACTGAGAGAGGAGGGGATAAAACATGAGCATTGCGGCAGAAGTAAGCCGTGTGGAGCGAAAGTTTGTCTTGCCGGTTAAAATGGCGGAAGACCTCTACGGAAGACTCCGATATCTCTTGCCCGGCGATCCGTTTCAGGGGTATGAGCCTTACAACGTTCGTTCGCTCTATTTTGACTCGTTTTACAACGAGGACTATGTCGACAAGATGGATGGTCTTGAAGACCGGAAAAAGATACGCATCCGAATCTACCATCCGACGGACACCAAGGCAAAACTGGAACTCAAGCAGAAGCAGGGGGAAAATCAGCATAAGCTCTCGCTCGGTATTACGCGGGAACAGGCACAGGAGATGATCGCGGGAAATTATGACTGCCTACTCGAAGAGGGGTCGGAACTTGCCGAAAATATTTACGGTATCATGCACAAGGAGCAGTACCGGCCCGCCGCATTGATTCAATACAAGCGCAGAGCTTTTGCCGTGCCGATTAATAACATCCGGATTACCTTTGACAGCCACATTGAGACTTCCGAGGGCAATTTCGATTTATTTTCGGAACATCCCGGAATCTTCTATCCGGCGGACACACAGAGTTTTGTCGTGCTGGAGGTCAAGTACAATAACTTTTTGCTCAGCTATATCAAAGATGCGCTGCAACTCGCAGATCTCACGGAAGAGAGCTATTCCAAGTATGTCGCGGGCAGACGCTATGGTTTGCTGCCGGTCATCGGCAGAGTGTAAAGGGGGAGAATTATGAGAAACGCACTGTATCAGTACTTGTCCGCACAGTCGGGCACCTTGTCCACCGGCGAAATTTTGATGAGCTTTATTGCGGCCATTGTGATTGCGCTGGTCATTTTTGTGAGCTATCAGTTTTCACATGCAGGCACCGTCTATAGCGCTAAGTTCAATGTATCGCTGGTCATGTTGACCATTGTGACAACGCTTGTCATGAGCGTCATCGGAAACAACGTCGCCCTGTCGCTCGGCATGGTCGGTGCGCTCTCGATTGTTCGTTTCCGCACCGCGATTAAGGACCCCAGAGATACGGCCTATATTTTCTGGTGCATCGCCTCCGGCATCTGCTGTGGCATCCAGGACTTTAAGATTGCCGGCATCGGTTCGGGTGTGATTTTCCTCGTGCTCCTAGTACTCGGCAATGTGCGCTCCAATGACCGATATCTCCTGATTGTGCGGGGCAGCGGCAAGAGCGACGAAATCATGAAGACGGTCAATGAGTACTATGAGCACAAGGCGCAGTTCCGTGTGGATAATTCGGAGAAGGATCGGATTGAGTTGATTTATGAGATTTCCGGAAAGCTTCGCGAAAAATGCCTGCAGAAGCATGAAGGCAGAGAACTGAAAGACGTACTTTTCCAGATTGAAGGTGTAGAGGCAGTGCATCTCGTCTGCCAGAACGACGAGATTACGCGCTGATTGGCGGTAACATGAGAACTCCAACAAGAAAAACGCTGATTACGGCGGCGGTTGTCCTAGCAGTGCTGACGATTTTTGTCACAGCTTTTTCCTATTTAAAAGCAGCACTCTCGATGCACTATCGAAGTTATCAGCATGAGGTACATCAGAACGCGGACAGCAGTCTGGGGCCGGACAGTATGCCCGGAGATGGCAGTGTCGATGTCGCCACCTTTGAGACGCATCTGCCGATTGTCGTTCTGGATATGAACGGAGAAGAGCCGAAAGACATTTACAAGATGGTCGGCGACGGACAGAAGCGTGAATACAGAGATCCGAATGTGACCGACCCCTGGATTCCCATGACGTTCACCTTGGTGGACAATCCGAACGACCACAATAAGATTACGGATGCACCGTCCTTTGTAAATCACGGCAAAATAAAGCTTCGCGGTGCTTCTTCGCGTTCCTTCCAGAAGAAGCAGTATGGCATTAAGCTCCTCGACGATGAGGGCAAAGAGCTCGAAGCGCCGCTCCTTGGCATGGATGCGGATGAAGACTGGGTGCTTTCCAACAGTATTCTGGACGCAAGCCAGATTCGCAACTACATCGCCTATAATCTGGCCGGTCAGCTCATGCCGTTTACGCCGGAGTGCCGCTTCGTCGAGATGTTTATCAAAGACGGTGATACTTATAATTATCGGGGACTTTACCTCCTGACCGAGCCGGTCAAGCAAGGCAAAGGACATGTGGACATTCAGGACTACAATCCCAGAGACAAGCGTCCCGCAGTCATTCTGGTGCGTGACCGCGCGGATGACACCAAAACGACACTTTCGACCTGGGCTTCCGATCAGCAGCTCACATACGGCTGGTTCACCATCAAGTATCCGAAGGATTCTCTGCTGACGCCGGAAGTTAAACAGAAATTGGAGACTGAACTCACAGAAATCGAGAAAACGCTGTACAGTGATAACTATCGCCAGTTCTTGAGTTATCCGCATCTCATCAATCTGCCGAGCTTTATCGATTACTTTGTCATCAACGAGTATTTCATGAACTATGACTCGGGTGACAATTCGACCTACTATTACCAGGATCCGGCGCATCAACTTAGTATGGGACCGCTCTGGGACTATGATAACTGTTGGGACAACTACAAGTTTGCGGCAGGCGGTGCGGAGTACATGGTCATGCCGGAGCGCCCCTGGTTTGAGCGCATGGTGCGCGATCCGGATTTCGATGCGAGGGTGGTGCAGCGTTATAAGGAACTGCGGAAGGGGATATTCTCCGATAAGAATGTGATGCAGTTCATCGACAAGACGGTGGCCTATCTCGGCAATGCCTCGAAGCGAGACCGCAGCCGCTGGAGAGAGGTCTATAAGGAGAACCACCAGCTGGCGCTGGTCAAAGAAGGTCACGGCTATATGATTGACCGAAACCGCGAAACCTATGCGGAGGAATTGGTGCGCTTAAAGGACATGATTAAGGGGCACGGCAAATGGTTGGATCTCTATATGGGCGATTATCTGAACGGCTTTATTCAGGAGCCGCTTGCGGAACGCAGCCGTGAGACTTACGCAAATCTGGCACTTGCGTTTTTGTTGCTCTTCATTGCATCCGCCTACCTTCTGGGTAAGAGAGTGAAATAACATGTACGAGAAACACGAATTCAAACTGCAGACCGAGAAGATTCCGCTGTATACGCCGCCGGAGTCAGCCAACATCACATTAAAGAAGAAACAGCCGCTCTGGCTTGCGGTGCTGGTCGGCATTGTGATGGTGGGCTACGGAATCTGGCGTATCGGGTTTACCCTGCCTTCTGCCTCACAGTACGGCTGGCTGGCCTTCATCGGCGGCATCTTTCTTCTGGTTGCGGAGCTTTTGTCCTCTTACGAGGCACTGTCACATTACCTGTCACTTCGCGACGTCTATGAGCCGGAGATGCCGGATGTGCCGCATGAACTGTTTCCGGACGTCGATGTCTTCATTTCGACGCACAACGAGGAGACGGACATTCTGTTCAAGACGGCAAATGCCTGTGCGGCCATGGACTACCCGGATCCCTCGAAGGTGCATGTTTTTCTCTGTGACGATACCAATCGCCCGGAGGTCGCGGCTCTTGCGAAGGAACTCGGTGTGGGGTACTTCGGTCTCAGCAACAACAAGCACGCGAAGGCCGGCAACATCAACAATGCGCTGAGTCGCACGACTTCTCCGCTGATTGCCACTTTCGATGCCGATATGATTCCGAAGAGCAACTTCCTGATGGAGGTGGTTCCGTATTTCTTTTTGCCCATCATGGAAAAGAAGGAGGACGGCTCCTGGGTTGTCAAGCCGAAGGAAGCACAGAAGGACTGCGGAAAAATCGGTTTCATTCAGACGCCGCAGGTCTTTTATAACGCCGACTTGTTCCAGTACAATCTCTATGCGGAGGATAGGGTTCCGAACGAACAAGACTACTTTTTCCGCGAGGTGAATCTCGGCAAGAATCGCAACAATGCCGTGCTTTATGCGGGCTCCAATACAATGATTTCGCGCGAAGCGCTGGAAGGTGTCGGCGGTATCGCAACAGGCACGATTACCGAGGACTTTGAGACGGGACTCCGGATCGAGGCACTGAATTATCGTTGCTATGCGGTCAAGAAGCCGCTTGCCCAGGGGTTGGCGCCGATTACCATTTCGTCGCTGATCAAACAGCGCGTGCGCTGGGGACGCGGTTGTATCTACTCGCTTCGCCGTGTGCACCTTCTGAGCAATCCGGCATTTTCGTTGAAGTTGAAACTCAGCTACTATGCCTGCCGCATTTATTGGGAGAGTTTTTCAAGGCGCCTGGTCTATATTCTGTCGCCGGTGCTTTTCTTGTTGCTCGGCATTCCGCTGGTCGTAATGGATCTCAGGCAGCTCTTGTTTCTCTGGCTTCCTTACTACATCTTTTACAGCTTCTTGCTCACGAAGGTGAGTTCGGAAATCCGCGATACGCGCTGGAGCAATACCATCGATACCATTATGTTTCCTTACCTTCTCATTCCGATTTGGGCGGAGTTCTTCCACATCAATGAGAAAAAGTTCTCGGTTACGGCAAAGTCCCGCTCCTGGAATGACAGCAATGAGTTTTATCTTGCCATTCCGCATATCTGCCTCTTTGTTGTCTCCGCAATTTCGCTGATTTTTGCGGTGCAGCAGCTCATCATCAACCGCGCCTTCGGTCTGATTATCATGATCATGTGGATGCTGATTAACTCGTTCAGTTTGTTGATGGCTGTTTTCTTCATGCGCGGCCGCGTCAATGAGCGAGAGTTTGAGCGTTTCGACTGTGACCTTGAGATGGAAGTGCGTCAGGAGGCGGAACAGGAAGAGGGATTTGCGGCGCGGGTCATCAATATCTCCGAGGGTGGTTTTGCCTTTGAGCGAAAAGAACCGCTGCCGTTCCCGACGGATCGCGGGACAGTGCTGCATTTTGTCATCAAAGACCGGAAATATTGTGCGTCGCTGCGCGGCAAAATCATTGCGGTCAGCAAGCCGAAGCGCGGTAAGGTCTGGACTTACCGGGTACAGCGCGTCGGCGAGATGAGTACGGCCGAGAAGCGAGAGTTTTTCCAGATTGTCTATGACCGTCTGAATCCGTTGCCGGAGAAACTCGCCGAGGATACCAGTTATTTCGACGACTTGTTTCGCGTTATGGAAGAGGGCAACAAGGAACGGGCGCCGCAGCGCCGCACAATGCCGCGTTTCCGCGTGCGAAGCAAGGAGAAACTCGCCGACGGCACGGTCGTCATGGTCGAGGATCTGAATTTCAAATATGTGCGTTTGCGGCTCGTGAAGGGAGGAGCGCTTCCGGAGACGCTCACGCTGTTTGAAGGAACTGAGTATCCGATGCAATGTGAAAAGAGTGAAATCCGGGAGGGACTGTATCGCATTCAAAACAGCGAAGCGCTCCTGGAAAATCCGGTGTTTTTAGAGAAAATCAAGGAGTGGAGTAAGAAATGAGCACAGCGAAACATCAGTCCAAAAAAGCGGTCGTCGTTGTGCTCGCCGGGATTCTGGCCAGTGTACTCGCGGGCGGCTTTTTCTATGCCAATGCGGAAGAAGGCTATCACGGCGTAAAGTCCTACGGACAGCTCAGTGTCCGCGACGGGAAATTGTACAGCGAGAAGGCAAAAAAGACGGTACAGCTGCGAGGCATCTCGAGCCACGGACTCAGCTGGTATCCGGAATTTACCACGCGTGAGGCGCTGCGCAGTGTCAAACAGTGGGGGGCCGATTTGTTTCGCGCGGCTATGTATACGGATCAGGAGGGCGGCTATCTCTACGAGCCGGAAGCGGCCAAGAAAAGGCTGTATACAGCGGTGGACAATGCGCTCGCGGAAGACATGTATGCGATTGCGGATTGGCACACGTTAAAGGATAAGAACCCGCTCGATCATGTGGAAGAGGCGAAGCGCTTTTTCCGTGAAGTCTCGGCGCACTACGGGAACAATCCCGGCGTGATTTATGAAATTTGTAATGAGCCGAATGGCGACACGAGCTGGGAGGATGTGAAGCGTTATGCCGAACAGGTAATTCCGGAGATCCGTGCAAACGCGCCGCAGGCACTCATCCTATGCGGGACACAGGACCACTCGGCGAATCTCGACGGCCCGCTGCGGGATCCGATTGACGATTCCAATCTCATGTATGATCTTCATTTCTATGCGGATGTCTCGAAAGAGAAGCATTTCGATGCGGTCTACGAAGAAAAGCTGTTGCGGGCGAAACTTCCGATTTTTGTGAGCGAATGGGGCATCAGCTACGGCAAGCTCGATGATACCCACATCAAGAGCCCGCAGGACAGCCGCCTCTCGTTTCAGGAGGCAAAAGAGTTTGCTGCCTTTTTGCGGAAAAATCAGATTTCCTGGACTTACTGGTCGCTCTCCAATAAAGCAGAGGCACATAGCATTGTGTTGCCGTCTTCCTCTAAAAAGAGCAATTGGGAGAGCAGAGATTTGACGCCGTCGGGCATTCTGGTGCGTCGTCTGCTTTTAGAAAAGGAGTAATGTGTTGAAGAGCAAACATCTTTTTACACTTGCCTCGGTTGCGATGTTTGTATTCGTGTTGCTTGTCGGGATTCGCATATATTTGGCAGGTGGTGCAGAGCGTCGCGACCGGGCTTACTCGAAAAAACTGGACCGGATTCTCAGCGATGCAAAGTTTGAGGGGAGCTACCTGCTCGCCAGAGACGGCAAGATTATCGCTTCCGGCGGAAGAGGAACCGTTTCGGCGGACAACCAGACACCTATCGGACGCGATTCGACAGTGGCGATCAACTCGCTGACCAAACAGTTCACGGGTGTTGCGATTTATCAGCTTTTGAATGAGGGCAAGCTTCGCTTAGACGCACCAATCGGCACATATCTGCCCGATTGTCCTTACGGCGGTCAGGTGACGGTACAGCAGTTGCTTGAGATGAAATCAGGTCTGCCGAATTTCTCGGATGAGCAGTCGCTTCGAGACAAGTACGGAGATCAGATTTACAGCGGTATGGATCTGGCGGCTTTGCGCGCAGATGTTTTTGCGCTGCAACTCAAGACAACGCCGGGAGAGACTTTTGAATACTCCAATACGAACTACTATTTATTGGGACTCATCATTGAACAGCTGAGCGGTGAGAAGTATGAGGATTATATCCGGAAGAACATCATCCAAGCGGTTGGAATGCGGCATACAGGCTTCAACTGGAATGATGCAGAGGTGAGACCCTTTGACCCGCAGAAGAACGGAGACGGCAGAGAGTTTGCACCGGCATTTACGTTCTCGGCAGGCGAAATGACCTCGACTGTCATAGACCTTTACCTCTGGCAGAACTATCTCTACGGCGGTGGTTTTCCGGGCATTGTGCCGCAGGACCTGTTCAAAGAGAACGGCTATCATATGGGACTTAACCGAAAGGATGGTGTGTTCCGGCATGCCGGTGCGACACACCTGTACCGCTCCAATATGCTCTATGACACGAACACCAAAGAGCAGATCATACTTCTTGGACGCAGGCCGGAGAGTGATTTAAATGAGCTGACCGATGCCTTGAAGGAGTGGCTGACCCACGAAGAGGCGTCGAGACAATAAGCAGCTGGTAACGAATGGGTTTAGAATCGAAAGGAGACAAACAGTATGGAACGCGAAGAAGTCATTGAGAAGGTCATTGCAGTTATCCGGGATGTGATGGATGTGAATCAGGTCGAGATTGACGAGGACACGGAGATGCAGGAAGATCTGAACATCGATTCGCTGGATTTCTATAGCCTGCTCGGCGCGCTGGAATCCAATTTCCACATTCGCATGCCGGAGAAGGAACTTGCCAACACGGAGACCGTTGGTGACATTGCGGACGCAGTGATTCGTCGCATGGGGAAGTAAAGCATGGTATTTGTCGATATTTTAGAAGAGATTGTTCGTGCTTATCCAAAGCGGGAGGCTTTTTGCTATCGGGATGCGGAGAGCGGAGAAATCTGTACCGTGTGCTTTGAACGTTTTCTGGAAGATGTGTCGCGTGCAGCGGCATACTGGAGTGAGAAGCAGAAGTGTCTGTCGCCGGAGGAACCGTTCCGCGTCGGTATCGCGGCCGATAACTCCTATCCGTACTTTGTCGAATATCTCGGTGTAATTGCGGCAGGCGGTGTTTTCGTCCCGTTGAATCAGAGTTTCGGGGCAGCGCGCGTGTTGGAATTTGCCGCGGAAATCGGCATTCCCTATATGATGGCAGGAGCGGCTCAGCTCGCAGACAGCGAGTATGCGGCAGAACTGAACGCAGCCTATCCGGCAGGGCGCTTGTTGCCGCTCGACCACGTTTTTGCGGAGAGTTCAAAGTGTGAGGCGCTCGAGGAACTGTATCGAGGAGAAGAGGACGACACCATCCTCATGTTGCTCTCATCGGGTACCAGCGGGCGCTCGAAGATTGTAGAGATTACCAACGGAAATCTCTGTGCTTATCCGGCGGAAGTTTTCAATGGACTTCGCGCGGAGAGAGAGCGCGGAACGCTGCAGCACTATGAAAATCTGATTATCCTGCCGTTTTTCCATATCGGCGGCGTGATTCCGATTATGGGAGAACTTGCACGCGGCAACTGTCTCTTTATCAGCAATGCGCGGCAGTTCCTGCAGGATCTCAGTGCGCGGCAGTTCGGGAAGCTCATTGTCGCACCGGCGATGATGAAGCGGATTCTGGAGCGCGCCGAGAAAAATGAGAAAGTCGCAAAGACGCTTGACTCCGTACAGGAGGCGCTTTGCCTCGGTGCCGCAATGAGCCCCGTGCTCATCCAGGCACTGCATGCGCGCAACATTATGCCGCGCACGTATTACGGTCTTACCGAGACTACCGGTACGGTGACATATCGCGGCCCCTATCGGGACGGCGCCTGTTGCACGGTCGCTGATTTCTGCGAAATCAAGATTGAGGACGAAGAAATCTGTGTCCGCGGCAAGAATGTGATGAAGGGTTACTATAAAAATCCTGCGGCGACAGCGGAGGCAATTCGCGACGGCTGGTTCCACACCGGCGATTTGGGTCGCATCGATGAAGACGGCTATCTCTTTGTGACAGGACGGCGCAAAAATATCATTGTCCTCTCGAACGGAGAGAATGTGAGCCCGGAAGTTCTTGAGGATAAGCTCTATGCCTGCCGGTTGATCGACGAGTGCATTGTCTTTGGCGACGGAGAAGAAATTGCAGTCAATATTTTCTCTGTGGCAGCGGCGGCAGAGGAGAGCAAGGCAGAAGAGGTTCGTGCATTCATCAAGGAACTGAATCGCACATTGCCGCGCGCAGAACAGATTCGGAAAGTTAATTTGTCGGCAGAAGAGTTGCCGAAAAACAGTACAGGAAAGCTCCTGCGGTGAAGTGGCAGAGAGCGGCTTTGAGACCGGAAGCGGAATTACGGGCCTCAAAGTCGCTCTCTTTTTGTGTGCGGACAGCCCTTTCCGTTTTTTACATTTATGACAAGTTATAAATGAAGAACCGAAATAATATTATGCAAAAAAGCATAGAGTGAATAAATAGTCGTTCTATATCTGTGAAAAATATGCATTTTATGAAAAGAAAGCAAAAATTACTTTATTCCAAGCAGATGCTACGGATAAAAATCAATAAAAATTAAGATGTCAGCGTGTTTTAATGGACACAGAAAAGAAAAATATGCTATTCTATTCCGAGAATGTCAAGAATTAGTATTAATTACTGATTTGGGGAATGACCGTAGAGAAGCGTATATCTCTGCGGCAGCAAAGAACAAAGGAGGATCGGAAGATAGATGAAAGAAGGAAGAAGGAGAGGGATATGGAGAGTTGTAGCGCTCATTCTGGCGGTTCTGCTCATTGTAGAGTCGATGCCTTTGAATGCGCTCGCAGCGGCCTATCACCGCTACAGCACAGCGGGAAATAACAGCTATATCCCGTTGGTTTCATCGCAGGATGACGATGACGGCTGGGATGAGGAAGACCGAGACGGTGATCTCATAGATGACAGAGATCTCAGTGCTTTGGGAACCTTGTCGCTCGGCTGGAATAATCGTCTGGCATCGGGAAACAATGCATCGATGAGCAATGCGCTTCTCATGACTTCGCTTCTCGCTATGCCGGCCACTGCGACCAATGCCTATCGAAGCGGTGCCTGGTCAGGTCCGACAGAGGGAGGCGTGCTGACGGCGGCAAATAACTATATCCGTCTGGACAATGCGAATACAGTGTTAAAGCAGCCCTCTGACTTTGCCATCGGCAAATACGGAGAGCGTACCTTTAACCTTGAGTTCGGTGTTCGCCCTGAGGAGATTCCGCCGGCCGACCGGTCCAAAGTCGGAATTGAGATTCTGATTCCGGCGGGATTCGATGTGCAGTCGGTTCCGACGCCGAGCGGTTCGCCGTTTACGAAGCAAAATACGGCAGACGGTCAGGTTTTGATTGCAAGACCAAATGTAGCAGTCGCGGGTGTGTCGGGTCAGATTACGCTGCAGCAGAATGCGCTTCAGTTAATCAATGACCTTGCGCTCACGGAGGGTAAGTATCGATTCCAGATTCGCGTGTTCAAGAATTACGGTACGCCGCAGCAGACGCTGCTTACAACGACGACCGAGACCATTGAGACGGCTTCGCTTTCGCTTGAGACGAGCAACCAGAATCCGACCTATACGATTACGAATGACTCGGACAGCTTCTCCTGGATGCCAGGTGATATTTCGTTCGCCAATGTGGGTAGAAGAGCGGGCTCCACGAACTCCGGGACGACCAGCGCGGATAGCGATGCAAAGATGCTTCTGGCTTCCGGCAACTACAGCAATGACAATCTGGTTACACATCAGCGGAAGGGTTTCCAGGTCTCTGTACATAAGACAGAGGGCTATATCGGTCCCGGTGCACAGTTTGAGTTCAAGCTTCCGGATGAGGGAAATCTCTTTGAGAAGCGCGGTGTCTTGTTCTACTGGTTTGAGAGCGATGACGGCATCACGCTGCCGGTGCGTCACATAGGTGATTATAATTCGTCGCTGACCGCAACTGTGCCGTGGAGTGACGGCATTTACCGCTTTGATGCCAACACGCTCTATACGAGATTCAGCGGTACGGACTATGCCAAGGTCGAGAGACAAAACGCGAATGTCTCCAATGTGGACTTGTTTCGCAAGGCCGGTACATTCCATTTTATGTTTTTCCCGGTTGTGCGTTACAACCAGCTCTATACGGGAAACTGGACAGCGACCAATCATACGGCAGCAGTCGGTTCCGAGTTCAAGGCACCTGACAACGAACTGCTCGGAGACGTGAGTGTAACCGGAACGCCGCTCAAGTTTAACTTCATTCAGGGAACACAGCCGATTACGCTGGATACGCTTACCCTGCTGGATGCGGCAATTGCGGGTACATTTAACGGTAGCAATATTAACAGTTTGCCGCAGTATGATTCGACGCATCCGGAGTGGTCCGACTCCAGATTGTTGGAGGCACAGGCCCGTTTTAATGATGGCGCAAATAATTTCAAAATTCAGGATGACCTGAAGGTAGTCTATGATTTCGGAGAGGAGCTCGCGCCGGTTCACTTTGAGAATCTGGGCACCGGTAAGGATAACGGCCTCAGCTATCGCTTTTATATTAAAGACGCGGTGACCGGTGCGATTCGCTTAAAGACCATACTTGCAGAAGGACTTTCCGCAAGCTATACGCCCCAGACGGTTTCTTATGATGGCGTAAACTACTCCGAAAATGCGGCGAGCATCGTCGACGGCACGGGTGTGACGAGCTATGACTTTACCGAGGCGGACAACACTTCAAACACGGAATATATTGCCCGCGTAGAGGTGTTCAAGGATATTTACGGTTACAATACGCGCGGTGCCTATTATAACCGCGACTATGCGAGTATTCCGGTCAATGTCTGGTTCAACTATAAGCTCCGCGCTTATCACCACAGAATGTCGAATGGTCAGGATATTCCCGATAATTTTGCAGCACATGTGAACCGGAGCATCAGTTCGAAGCAGATTCTCGAAAACGGCGGTCAGCCGCTCACCAAGGATGTTACAATCAAAACGCGTCATCTGGTGGACCGCCTCGATGTGGTTCCGCTGAATACCTATGGCGTATTTGAGGTCAACAAGCACTCTGAGATCAATCCCATCCTGCGCTTTGGTGTGACGAAGTACGCCGAGACCATGGATTACAATGTGGACACGAGCGGAAACGCGTATGCCTACGGTGATCCAAACTATAATCCGCCTGTCGTGGAAGTCTCCGGGGCAGGTGTTGAAATTACGGATCATCTCGAGAAGGCAAACCAGCGCCTTCTCGGTTTCTGGGACGAGAACGATGTCTATCATGATTTCCAGGCAGATGGCTTCGACCCGGATCAGCCCGCCTATCTGAAAGACGGTGTCAACATGTATTCGGACACCAAGCTCACAGTCATGGGAGATCCGAACGATACAGGTGCTTTTGAAGGTCAGGTCTATGACCTGGAGGCGATTTTCAATCACTACGGTGTTCGCTACGCTAAGCGACTTGTCCTTGCGCAGGAGAAATTAAACGACTGGAAAATCAGCGGACTCTTTGAGACGCGCTGGACACGCCTTTTCGCGCAGCAGGTTACACCCGGACATCTGAACTATGACAATGTAATCGGCACGAACGGTGCCGCGGATCTTCCGAAGCGCGTCTCCGCAGAGGGCAGACTCTACTGTGAATACAGCGACTATAAGTCCGAGCGAGTCAACGGCGGTGCACCGCACGATGCGAATAAGCCGGGTGGCACACCGTCCGGTCACGGCACGGCCTGGCCGCAGACCTTGCAGAGCGCTCAGTTTGTGCTCGGTGATAAGGCAAAGGGAATTTCGGTCAAGGATTTTGATTATTACATCAATCCGTTTACACCCACTACGACTTATTATAAGCAGACCGATCTTGTGAATCCCGGAACAGCGACCGAGTACGACCGCTCCAAGATGAAGGTCAATACCGAGGGCCTCGGTGCAGATCAGAACGCCGAGGATGTTGTCGGCAAAAGAGAGATTGAGCTCACACGAATCAGTGTCGACAACAGTGATGTGCCGACGAACTATAATGTCACAACGAAGGCACAGCTCGCATATCGCAATGTCGTATATGATTTTACAGGGACGGATGCAAGACTTTTGTCCCTGACGAATGTGGTGAGTTTCGGTCCCTTGCTCAGCAACCGCTATTCGGTGCCGTTTGAAATCGAATACACACTTTCGAACGGACAGACCAAGACAATCTCGGATCTCGCGAAGTATTCTTATGCACCGAATTCGCACGGGCGCATGTTCGTGCAGTTGCCGGATGTGGATATTGCCAACGGGGTCTATGTGACCGCCCTGAAGGTGAAGGTGCCGAGCGACTACAACTGGGGACAGAACAGCCAGAAGTACGGAAAGGATCCCGCAGAGAACTCAAAGCGCATGCTGCCGGAAATCGGCCTCGGCATGTACAATGTCTCCGTGCCGAAAAAGTATCCGGGCACAAATGATAAAATCGGCTCTGTCAGCGACCACGAGAGCGACGATTCCTACGACAAATTGACCGTTAAGGCGAAGCTCAGTTTTGAGGATGTTTTTGGTACGACCACTTCGTATGACGCGACGGGAACATCCGAGCGAATTGCAGGGCAGAGAGTGCTGGTCGATCACATGGGACTTTCGGTGAGCTACGGTTCCACCAATACCTATCAGGGAAACATTCTTCAGGTAGGTCTGGTGAATGGCTTCACTGCCAGTGACACGACCTCTTCCATTGTGAAAGCACAGGCGTTGAAGATACGGCCGACCTATTATTATAAAATTGACAAGAATTTTAACTATGTCGATGGTTCACTTGTAGCAACTGCAGGGTTGAAGAATGGCAATAACCCGCCGGGCTTGAATCCGCAGACGATTCCTTCGGGAGTTGTCACGCACTTCGTGCCTGCGGGCACGGGAGCCGGTCAGTCCGGTAGCGATGACTACGGTATTCTTGCAGTCTCGTATGAGAATGTGCCGGAGGCGGATTTGGCATCGGGCGAGGTTCAGCTGGAAAACTACAACGGAACGGCGTTGTACGGCGGCTATTACAGCCTTTCATTCAAATTGCAGGCAAAGTACAATGCGAAACCGGTCAATGTGCGACCTGTCATGGGTGTCTGGATGGACACAGATTTTGACGCAGACCGCGACGGATCTCAGGGCGGAAATCCGCAGGGGGTGGCGGTTGAACTCGCCAACAGCCGGAACCAGCTTGTGAACGACGGTCCGGTCGGTGTGGACTTCTTTAACCAGGGAACCGCAAAGATTTCGGCGGCAACAGGGAAAGCCGAGATGCTCTATGCGGACACAACAACCCTCCACAAGATTAACCAGCAGGCAATTCTCGGTTTACTTGCGTACGCGCAGTCCACGATTCCGTTCAACGAATCGTCGACCGAAGTTTCGAGCCGGGACATTCGCTCGAACGAAAACATCTTTAGCACGAAGGTCTACATTACGGGCGATAACTCGCAGAACACGAGTCACTGGGAGCTCTATATCCCTGTCATGAAAAAGGGAGAGCGCTACAACTATACGAGCGGCGGCACGACCAATCAGACCGCGCCCAATGAGTACGAATTGGATTATTACGGCGTCGACACTTCAACGCTTGCGGGCTTAAACTATTCCGTCGCGTATACGACGGATCCGAACCCGGGAGCCGGCGGCTATGCAACAGCAAAAGCGGCAAACTATTCGGCGACAGTTCCGGCCAATAAGGCGGATGTCACGATGGTTCGTGTGAAGATTGACAATGTGAATCCGAGCAAGAAATCGTTTGTAAAGGTTCAGTACAAGCTCCACGATCCGAAGTCACTTCTCGGAAACATGAAGAACCAGAATGTGGTCTTTGGTAACTTCAACATGGGCAGTAGCACGACGCCGTACTTCGGCGCAACCGGTCAGGCCAGCCTTCCGCTTACCTATACGCTGAAGGATATGGAAATCAGCGGTTTCGCCTGGGATGAGACAGACCGAAACTCGACCTACAATGCCGGAACCGACAGCCTCTTACAGAACGTTCGCTTCCGTGTATATGATCCGGCGACCAATACACAGGTACAACTGAACTCTGCGCCGAACGGAGATTTTCTGGTCAACAGCGGAGCAAACGGTAGCTATACAGTTTTGGTGCCGCATGACGGCAACTGGATTGTGGAAGCGGATACAAGCGGTCTTGGGGTGGAAAAGAAGCTGGTGTTGCAGAATAAGAATGGCAGACCGGCGATTGACTCTGCGTTTGACCGCGAGACGAATCGCGTGACGACTTCTGTGGTTGTCGATCCCTACCGAAATCTCTACAGCAGAGAGAATGTAAATGCAGGCTTCTATACGGCGCCGAAGATTACGCTCAACAATCTCCGGATTCCGGTTAACGGCGGCACGACGCCGATTACGGCAGTCGTCACGGATCCGGTGACACCGGGCGTCACGTTCAGCCTCCTGAGCGGCCAGCCGACAGATATTGTTACAATTCAGAATTCCGGAACCGCGACCGGCAGTGCAACACCGCAGAAGACCGGTATGGTTACGGTCACGGCGGAAACGGATGACGGTTACGGCGGCAAGGTGAAGACCACGGCGACCGTTCAGGTCTACACCGACATCGAATATGACGCGAACAACGGAACGGGTACAGTCTCTCCGAACGGGGATCAGCTGTATCCTTCCACGGATAATACGGGGGCGGACGCGCGTACCGATGAAGGCATCGCAAAGTCGGTCAGCGGAACCGGAACGGACACGGGCTTTACGCGCCCGGGCTATCTTTTCACGGGCTGGAATACCGAGGCCGATGGCAGCGGCCAGAACTATGCACCGGGGGATACCGTAAAGACGGGGGCGAGAACGACACCGCTGAAACTTTATGCGCAGTGGCAGCAGCTCACGCCGGTGGCCGAGGCATTTAAGATTAAGAAGAATGTCTCCGGTGACTGGGGAACACTGCCGAATACGGAAGTGTCGCCGCTGTTGCCTTCGAACTTCAAGTTTGTCATGACCAGCATCAGCGCGAATGCGCCGATGCCGGTAGGTGCAACGAGTACGACCAATCCGTCGAATGTGACAGGAGCGATTGACTCGGTGCTCTTCAGCATGAGCAGCAGTGACTTCTCGGCGACTGTCACAAGCAAGGAAATTTCAACCGGCCTTCTGACATTCACGATGCCGGGCACTTACAGTTATGTGGTGCAGGAGCTGAATGACGGTGTAACGAATTATTCCTATGATTCGACACAGTACAAGGTGACCTACACTGTCACGACAGGCGTCGGCGGTACACTTGCCGCTCAGCGGAGTATTGAGAATCTCACGACGAGCGCAGTCAGCGGTCAGGTGGTCTTCGACAATGCCTATGACCTTCCGACGTATCAGATAACTTTTGACCCGCAGGGCGGCGATGTCACCCCGACAACGCAGACCGTAAAATACGGACACTATGCGGGTGAGCCCACCACGCCGGCGGGCAAGAGCAGCTCGGCGGGAGACAAGACCGGATATGACTTCAGAGGCTGGGTCTACGAAGTTCCGGATCCGTTGACCGGCACCATGACGGAAGTTCCGTTTGCTTTTGCGACCACTGCGGTCAAGCAGAACTATGCGCTCAAGGCGAAGTGGGAGCTCCGGAAACTCGTCGTTGTGGTGACGGATGCACCGAATGCGGACGGAACACACGCGAATGAGGAAATCTTCCGGAAAAACGATGTTCCCTACGGCACGACAACGGCAGAGCCGACACAGCCGTCGAACAAGGTCGGCTATCATTTCGATCGTTGGCTCGACAATGCGAACAATCCGTACGATTTCACGCAGCCGGTCACCAAGAATGAGACCATCCACGCGACATATCTGCCGAATGCCTACAAAGTTCGTTACAATGCAAATGCGGGAGATGCGACAGGTACGATGACGGATTCCGACCATGTGTATGATGTGGCCAAGAATCTGAACAGTAATGCGTTCAGTCGTCCCGGTTATATCTTTGACGGCTGGAATACCGAGGCGAACGGAAGCGGTACCAATTATACCGATGCACAGAGCGTGATGAATCTGACCACACAGGACAATGCTGTTGTCAATCTCTACGCGAAGTGGACGCCTGTGACCCCGGCTGTTGCGAAGCTCACGATTCAGAAGACGCTGATCGGAGATCGCGGCCCCATTGCGACCGGTGAGACAGCGCCGCTCGTGGCCGAAACCTTCAGCTTTACGCTGCAGGCGAAGTCGGCCGCAGCCGGAACTGCTTATCCGATGCCGACAGGGACAGCGGCAGGGGCACAGAGTCAGACCTATACGATTCCGACTTCGGATCTCGCAAGCGGTAGCGCGAGTGTGCAAACCGGTAATATCAGCTTCCGGTTCCCGGGTGTCTATGAGTACGAGGTGACTGAGGCCCAGGGAAGCGCGACCGGTTATACCTATGACAATAAAGTGTACACAGTGCGCTATACGGCGACACAGACCGGTGCCACCATTCATGTGACAACAGAACTGCAGGACGGTGCCGGCGCAGCTTTCACCGCAGTGACGAGCGGCGATGCGACAGCGGCTTTCACGAATGATTATCAGCTTCCGAAGTATCAGGTGGAGTTTGATGCGGACGGTGGCAGCGTGACGCCGGGCACACAGACGGGAATTAAGCGCGGCGGTACGCCGACAGAGCCGACTGCCGCAAGCCCGAGCACATCTCCGGCGGGAGACAAGGCCGGCCACCACTTCGTAGGCTGGTTTGAGGAGGATCCGAGCGGCAATATCTCTTCGACGCCTTACGACTTTACGGCGCCTTTGACCGGCAATAAAAAGCTGAAGGCAAAGTGGGACATCAACCAGTACCACGTCATTGTCAAGGAGCCGCATGATGCGGATCCGGGCATGCGGGATCATGAGTACCTGAACAATCCGAACGTGAACCACGGCGACACGGTGACCGCACCGTCGACGCCGAACAATAAGACCGGCTATCACTTCAACGGTTGGGTCGACCAGGGCGGCAATCCGTATACCTTCGGTACACCGGTCACGGGCGACACGACCGTCACGGCGACCTACGCGCCGAACAACTACAAGGTTCACTACGAGCCGAACGGCTCAAATGTGAGCGGCACGGTGACGGATTCGAACCATGTTTATGACGTGGCGAAGAACCTGAACCAGAACAACTTCACCCGCCCGGGTTACACCTTCGGCGGCTGGAACACCCAGGCGAACGGCGGCGGCCAGTCCTATACGGACCAGCAGTCTGTCACGAACCTGACGACAACCGACAACGGCACGGTCACGCTCTATGCAGTCTGGACACCGGTGAGCGGTGCGACAGAGGCATTCAGTGTGAAGAAGACCCTGACCGGCGATGTGGGCCCGCTCGCAAACGGCGAGACGGCACCGCTTACGGCAGAGAACTTCCGCTTCGAGTTAAAGGCAGTCAGCACGACGGCCTTCGGCTTGAGCGGTGCGTTGCCGATGCCGGCAGCGGCAGCCGGGCAGCAGACCTATGTGATGCAGCTCGGAACCGCAGGCCTCACCCTGGTTCGCGGTGTGACGGATACGCAGGCAGGCGAGAGCAACGGAACTGTGACAAGCGGCCTGTTCAGCTTTACGATGCCTGGCGAGTACGTCTATGAGGTGAAGGAGCTTGGCAACGGTGTCACGGGTTACACCTATGACAACAAAGTCTACACCTTGAAGTACAAGGTGCAGCAGGTCGGAACCATACTCACGGTGACGAAGGAGGTCAGCGAAAACGGCGGCAGCTTTACGGCCTTCACGGGTGCGCTTGACTTCACGAATGACTATCAGCGTCCGCGGTATACGGTGACCTACGATGCCGACGGCGGCAATGTGACGCCGCCCACCGAGACCGTGAAACACGGCAACAAGGCGACCGAGCCGCAGACGCAGACCGGCCATACCTCCCCGGCGGGAGAGAAGACCGGCTATCACTTTGGCGGCTGGATTGACACGGCGACCAATGCGCCGTACAACTTCAACACGCCGGTGACAGGGAACAAGAACCTGAAGGCAAAGTGGGACATCAACCAGTACCACGTCATTGTCAAGGAGCCGCATGATGCGGATCCGGGCATGCGGGATCATGAGTACCTGAACAATCCGAACGTGAACCACGGCGACACGGTGACCGCACCGTCGACGCCGAACAATAAGACCGGCTATCACTTCAACGGCTGGGTCGACCAGGGCGGCAATCCGTACACCTTCGGCACACCGGTCACGGGCGACACGACCGTCACGGCGACTTACGCACCGAACAATTACACTGTGCAGTATGACAAGAACGCAAGCGATGCGACCGGCACGGTACCGAATTCCACGCATGTCTATGACGTTGCACGGAATCTGAACAACAATACCTATACACGTCCCGGCTATGAGTTTGCCGGTTGGGCAACTACCCCGACCGGTACGGTCACATATCCGGATCAGCAGAGCGTGATTAATCTCACGACCCAGAACAACGGCGTTGTGAAGCTCTATGCGGTCTGGACGCAGGCCACACCGGCAACGGAGGCATTTGGTATTCAGAAGACCCTGACCGGCAATGTGGGACAGCTGCCGAACGGTGAGACGGCGCCGATTGTGGCGGATAGCTTTATCTTCCGTCTGACGGCGAAGCAGACCAATGCGCCCGGCCTGACCGCACTGCCGATGCCGCTTGGCACGGTGGCAGGTGCGCAGACCGCAGATTTCACGATTTCCAGTGCGGGATTAAGCTACGGCAGCTTCGGAACAGCGGCGACCGGAACGGCGGCAAGCGGTCTGATTACCTTTACGCTTCCGGGCGACTACTACTATGAAGTCACGGAGCTTGCGGGCTCGGCAGCCGGTTATACGTACGGCGGTGCCTCCAAGGTCTATACGCTTCACTACAAAGTCACGCAGAGCGGCACAACGCTCTCTGTGACAAAGGAGGTCAAGGAAGGCAGTGGTGCATATGTGCCGCTGACCGGCGCACTGGCCTTTGACAACAGCTATGCACTTCCGAGCTATACGGTCACTTTCAACGCACAGGGAGGCGATGTGACACCTGTCACGCAGACTGTGAAGTACGGACACTTTGCGACAAGACCGCAGACACAGGCGGGTAAGAGTTCTCCGGCGGGTGACCTTGCGGGCCACACCTTCCTGCATTGGAACAAACAGGGAGATTCGGCGACCACGGCTTACGACTTTGAGCACACGCCGGTCACGGGAAACATCACCCTCAACGCGAACTGGAGCACAAACAGCTATACCATCACGGTTACGGATTCACCGGATGCAAATCCGCCGCATCAGAACGAGGTGATTTCCAATACGACGGTGCCGTACAACACGCCGTCTACGGAACCGAATCGCCCGAATAACCGCACGGGTTATCACTTCGACCATTGGGAGAAGAATAACGATCCGTCGCACACACCCTACACCTTTGGCACACCGGTCACCGGCAATGAGACCATACATGCGGTCTATGCGCCGAATCGCTATACGGTGCGCTACAACAAGGATGCGGCAGATGCCAGCGGTACGGTGGCGGATTCGAGTCACACCTATGATGTGCCGCAGAACCTGAACAACAATGCGTTCACGCGTCCGGGCTATGAATTTGCGGGCTGGTCGAGAACGCAGGGAAGCACAACAGTGGATTTTGCAAATCAGGCAAGTGTTGTAAACCTGAGCGATACCGACGGCGCAGTGGTAGACCTCTATGCAGTCTGGACTGCGGCAACGCCGGTGACGACCAATGTCACGATTCAGAAGACATTGACGGGTGATATCACGACAACACCGGGCGGACTTGCGTCTCCGGTTACCCCGGAGACCTTCCGCTTCGAACTGAAGGCAATCAGTACAACAGCTACCGGCATCACGGCATTGCCGATGCCGGCAGCCGCAGGACGGGCGCAGACCGCAGTCCTCACGCTCAGCACCAACGATCTCACGGCCGGAAGCGGCAGTGTTCAGACCGGTAACATTACTTTTACGATGCCGGGCGAATACATCTATGAGTTGAAGGAACTTACGAGCACAACTGCGGGCTTTATCTTTGATCCGACGGTCTACAGCCTGAAGTACACAGTGACACAGAGCGGTACCACCCTTTCGGTGGCGGCGCAGAGTAAGACAGGCAGCAATGCTTATCAGAACTTTGCGGGAACGGCAAGCTTTACGAATGATTACCAGTTGCCGAAGTTCCGCGTCACCTATGACTCCGACCTCGGTAGTGCCACGCCGCCGACGGAGAGCAACATCAAATACGGTCATTTTGCGACGCAGCCCGGCAATGCGGTGGGAACTTCTTCCCCGGCGGGCGACAGAACAGGTTACCACTTCCAGCATTGGATTGATGTCCAGACAGGTCAGATTTTTAACTTCGGAGATCCGATTACGAGAGATGTCAATTTGAAGGCAGTCTGGGCGCGGAATACCTACACGGTCACGGTCAATGACGGACCGGATGCGACCACGCCGAATCAAAACATTTCGACGCAGACCGTAACGCACGGTGATCCTTCCACGGAGCCGAATCGTCCGAACAACAAGCCCGGCTATCATTTCGGTGGCTGGCAGACCGGCAGCAATACGCCGTATACCTTCGGTACGCCGGTCACAGAGAATCAGACGATTCATGCGACCTATACGCCGAATCACTACACGGTGCGCTATGAGGCAAACGGTAGCAATGTGAGCGGCACAGTGGCGAACTCGCAGCATACCTATGATGTTGCCGCACCGCTCACACAGAACAGCTATACGAGACCCGGCTATCAGTTTGGAGGCTGGGCAACCCGGCCGGATGGAACGGGCACGCAGTATACGGACCAGCAGTCTGTGATTAACCTCACGCAGGTGGACGGCGATACGGTATCGCTCTATGCGATTTGGACACCGGTTACACCTTATCAGCTGGATCTCGGTGTGCAGAAACTTCTGACCGGAGAAGTCGGTCTTTCCCTGGCAACCGGAGAGACTTCGCCGCTGAATACGGAAGCTTTCCGCTTCAAGCTCAGCGCGGTCAGCACGACCGCGGCGGGTGTCAGCGCATTGCCGATGCCGAACGGCACCGTCGGCGCACAGGAGACGGAGATCAGCATTAACGGTGCCGGAACCGGAACTTTCGGTCCGATTGACTTCGTCTATGAGGGCGATTATATTTACCGCCTTACAGAGGTACCGGGTGCGGCTACAGGTTACACTTACGATCCGGCGGTTTATGAGATTACCGTGCGGGTGAGCCAGTCCGGCATCACCATGAACGGCACTGCAAGCGTGAAGAAGAACGGCGGCACAGCAACAGCAGTCGCAGGAAATCTTGCGTTCAGCAATGATTATCAGTTGCCTCGTTTCAATGTCAGCTTCAACCCGGATGGCGGTTCGAATACACCGAATACGCAGACGGTTCGCTACGGCGATCCGGTTGTGACACCGGGAAATGCGCCGGGTACCAGCAGTCCGGCCGGTGACAAGACAGGCTATCACTTTAAGCACTGGGCGAAGCCGGACGGCACGCCGTATCATTTCGGTGATCCGGTGACGATGGATACGCCGCTCATCGCAATCTGGGAGATTAACCGCTACACGATTACGGTTACGGATGCGCCGGATGCAAATCCGGGATATCAGAACCGGATTATCACGACGGACAATCAGGTTCCGCACGGCACAGTGCCGACAGAACCCACCCACCCGGACAACAAGACAGATTACGTCTTTGATCACTGGGAGAAGCCGGATGGCACGCCGTATCGCTTTGACGAGCCGATGACGGGCAATATTACCGTCCACGCGGTTTACCGTCAGAAGCAGTACAATGTGACCTTCGAGCAAAACGGAAGCAATGTGATCGGCAACATGCCGAATCAGCACTTTAACGGCGGTGAGACCAAGCCGCTCACCGGCAACACCTACGCGCGCCCCGGTTATGTATTCAGCGGCTGGGGCAGAACGCCTGTGGCTACGACACCGGATTTTGCGGATGCACAGACAGTTTCGAATCTCACGGGAACAGACGGTGATACCGTGCATCTCTATGCAATCTGGACGCCGGTTACCCCTGCGGTGGTGTCGGTGCCCACGGTCATCAAGCAGATTACCGGAGATACGCCGCACAATGCGGGCCAGTTCAGCTTTACGCTGACAGCGGTCAGCTCCACGGCTTCCGGTAGTCAGACGGATATCCCGATGCCGGCGGCGGCCCAGGGAGACACTGACCGGATTACGGTAAACGGTGCCGGACAGGGGAGCTTCGGAACTATCACCTTCCGTTTCCCAGGCACTTATGTGTACCGTATTGCGGAGCTTCCGGAGGGCAGAAAGGGCTTCAGCTTTGATCCGGATGAAGTGACACTCACCTATATCGTGACGCAGAACGGTCTGAACCTGAATGTGGTAACGAGCGCGCAGAAGAACGGAAATCCCGTTACAGATGCTACGTTTATGAACCGCTTCACGGTGCCGGACTACACGATTACCTTTGACGGAAACGGTTCTTGGATTCGCATTCCGACGCAGTCGGTGCGCGAGGGCAACCACGGTACCGACCCGCAGACTACCATGCTGCGGACGGAGAGCAAGTTTATCGGCTGGTACTTAAACGGTCAGCCGTATGACTTCAATACACCGGTCTATGACGACATTACGCTGGTTGCAATGTACGAGGACAAGCCGAGCGAAGACAATTCCGGCAACAGTGGCGGAGGCGGTAACGGCGGCGGAGGCGGTAACGGTGGAGGCGGCAAATCCTCCCACCGGGACGGCAAGACAACGCCGAGCACCAATCCGTTGAATCAGGGTATTTCGGATACAACGGTGGTTCCGCCGGTATCTCCGACGGAACCGGTACCGAATCGTCCGGCAGAGGCGACGAGCACACCGCACGGTGAGGCAATTTCCCCGACAGAGCGCCACAAGACAACGGTGGTCACAGGTACAACGAAGAGAAGTAAGCGGGGCAAGCTGCCTAAGACCGGCGAGGCACCAATTTCAAACCCGCTCCCGCAACTGGTAACGCCGATACTTGCAGCGTATGCACTGCTGGCGGAAGAGAAGCGCAGACGGGAGCAGACAAAGTAACAAAACATCTCGGTCTCAGAAGGAGGCACTGTTTCGACAGTGCCTCTTTTTATGTGTTTTTTTGTATACTTGCTTCAAATCATTGCTTTCGCTTGAAGAAAATGAAAAGAAAAGTTAAAATAATTTTAAAAATATACGCGCGAATGCAAGTCGTTTTCAGAGAGCTTTGCGCGTGATGCAGGTGGGAGGTTTTCATGTTGAAGGGATGTCGGAAGGTCGGAAGACGGGCCCTGGCCGTTTTGACAGCATTGATTTTGACTTTGGAGGGAATGCCGCTACAAACCATGGCTGCCATTGGGCGAGACAGCTATATTCCTTTGGTTCGAAGTCAGGATGAGGACGAAGAGGAGGACTACACCGAGGACGCCGAGCTACTGGATGACAGACCGCTTGGTGCGCGGATGCAGCTATTCTCCGCGGGAGGCTTGCGTGCCTCCGGTTCGAATGCGTCTATGAGCAATGCGCTGTTTGGGAATATGTTGCTCGCAACCCCCTACAGTGCGTTCCGACAGGCAGCGGGCGGTTATGCACCGTGGACAGGGGCGGTAGAAGACGGCACCATCACAGCGGGGAATAATTACTTGAAGCTCGATCCCGCAAATGCGGTGTTTCATACGCCTTCCGACTTTGTCATCGGAAAGTATAATTCCAGAACCTTCAGCGTGCAGTTTGCCTTCCGGCCGAGTGAGATTTCGGATACGGTTCGCAATAACCTGGTTATGGAACTCTGGATTCCGGCCGGCCTCGATCTGAGCGGTACGCCGAGCCTTACCGGTGTCAATTTCTCTTCGCGTCGCCTTGCGGACGGCAGTTGGGTACTCACCGCAAAGCCGGATCCGACGACTGCCAGCGTGAGCGGACAGATCACCCTTGTGCAGGATCCGAGTCGACTGATTAAGGATCTTCCGCTGAGTCAGGGAGAATTGCCGATTCGAATGCGCCTCATTAATAACTACGGATCGACCAATCCCGCTGCACCGCCGACCCTTTATACACTGGATAGCGGTGATCACGACAAAACGACCGCACTTGTATTCAATACTTCTGCATCAAATCCGACGATGACCTTTAGCAATCCCTCTGACAGCTATACCTTTATGCCGGGGGAGGTAGCAGGTGTGGTTAATGTGAATGCGGGAAGTCCCGCCGGCACTCCGGTGGGACGCCGTATGATTTCCATGACGGACCGTGAAACTTCGGCGACGGAAGATGCCTTGGCTTCACTCGGCATGGGGGGCTGGATTACCTATGGTTTCGGCGGTACGAATCCGAATTTTCCGCGCAAGGCGCTTGAATTTAAGGTTCATAAGACCGAGGGCTATCTCGGCGAAAAAGCAACCATTCACATGGTTCTTCCGGAAGAGGGGACGCTCTTTGAACAGGGCGGAACCGCTGCCTGGACTTATGTGACGGATGACGGCTACCAGCTTGAATGGAATCGAATCGGTATCTTTCAGGATCCGCCGACACCCGGAAACCGGGATGTTGTGGTTGATTTGCGTTCCCTTTATTCCCGTATGACGAGCGGAAATTTTCAGGAAGCTGTCCCGGGTTCGGGCTTAAGCTATATTGATATTTTCCGGAAACCGGGTACATTCCATGTCAAATATTATCCGCTGGTGCACTACAATCGTCTTTATCAGGGAAGCTGGACGAACACGGACTACACGGCAGCGACCGGATCGACGATTGAATATGCGGACAATACCGCCTACGGTGCGACGAAGCAGGACAGCGGCACACCGCTGCACTTTCACTTTGTACAGGGCACCGATCCGGTCAGAATCAAGACGGCCTATGACTATCTGGATATGACCTATGGCGGAAATTATTTAAGATACAATCTGGATGCTGTGCCGCAGTACAGTGCGGCATCGCCCGAATATACGGATTCCGAAGAAGTGAAATCCGGTTTTCGCTTTGATGATGACAGCAACGGGTTTCAGATTCAGGATGATTTATCCATCACCTATGACTACGAAGAAGCACTCTCGCCGGTCTATTTGAATCAGCTTGGACTGGCACCGGAATACGGGCTCGGCTATCGACTCTATGTAAAGGATGCACAGACCGGACAGGTAGAAATTCGAACCCTGGTTCCGGGAGATGTCTATCCGAACTATACACCGCAGTCTATCAGTTACGACGGACAGACGGTAACGGAGACGGTAATTGATGGTACCGGTATGACAGACTATACCTTTGCCGATGCGAATCTGCCGGGAAACAAGAAGTACATTGCCCGCGTTGAGGTGTTCAAAAAAGAGTACGAATATAACCAGCGCGGTAGTTTTTCTTTCTTTGCCGCTAATTCCCCGTTCGGTGGAGAGCATAAGAACTGGTTCACCTTTAAGATGCGCGCGTATCATCACCGCCTTTCGGACGGCACGGACATTCCGGACAACTATGAGGCAAAGGTAGTGCGTAAAGTTGCATCGAAGCAGATTCTCGCGGAGAACGGCGGACAGCCCTTTACCAGAGAATTTAAGGTCAAAACGCGCCATTTGGCGGACAATGTGTGGGTACAGAGTACCCACGGCGGCACAATGGAGGTGAACCGCCATTCGGAAATCAATATGTTCGGCGGCTTCCGCATCGTTAAGAATCCGAATACGATGGATTACAACGTGGACAGCACGGGGCAGACAATCCCGTTCGGTGCAACTGGATATGACCCGGTTGTGATCGAAATTGCGGGAGATGCCGTCACGCTGACCGAATATATGGAAAAATCGGATTTGCGTCTGCTTGGTATCTGGGACAGTGCGGGAACTTATCACGACCTGCAGCAGGAAGGCATCGACCCGGAGCAAGCGACCTATTTGAAAGACGGGCACTCCATGTATTCCGATACGGCAGAGAGCGTGTTTTCCACTTCCAATGACTACGGCAGTTTCAACGGCAGGGTTTATGATTTGAATGCCATTTGCCAGGCGCTTGGCACACCGTATGCGACACGCGTCGTCATGGCTGCGGATCAGATTAATTCGTTCCGTAGCAATATCACGAACGGATTTCAGCAATATAATTTCTTTGTTCAAAAAGTCTATCCGGGACATCTGAATTACGATGGGGCAGTCGGAACCGGAGGCGCGTCGGATTTACCGAAGACCTTAACGTTTACAAGCATGCTGTACTGTCTCTATAGCGATTACAAGAGCGAACAGGTGAATCATAACCCGGCGCAAGACAGTACCATTCACGGCATCAGCCCCACACATGGTTCTGCGAAGAAGTCGAACGGAAGATCTGCGACCCTGGTCGTCGGCGGCAGCGCCAAGGGAATTTCCGTATTGGATCAGGACTACTATGTGAATCCTTGGGCAGGAAGTGATAAGACGCATTACGGAGAAGAGTTTCTGAATTCCGCATGGCAGAGTTATCTGAATCGCTCACGCTACAAAATCAACACCATCGGTCAGGGAACGGGGAGTGCCGGTCCCATTCCGGGTTCACGGGAACTGGAACTGACCCGGATTGAAGTCGATAATACCGGTATCAGCACCCCGGAGATTTCGTATCAGAATGCGAGTCTTGATTTTGCCGGTACGAGTCCGCGATTGTTGTCGCTGACCAATGCAGTGAGTTTTCAGGTTCATGATCCTAAAACCTATCAAGATTTTATCTTGGATGCGACCCTCTCAGATGGGACCGTGAAACACATTGAGGATACCGCTTATTACTCGAATATCTATAATTCCGGTCGCCAGGGGCGTGTTCACTATATAATTCCCGGTGTCGATGTGAAAAACGGTCCGTATATCACAGCGCTCAAAGTTAGTTTTCCGAATGAGCGAAATTGGGGCACCAATACCAGTAAAATGGAGGACTACGGTGGCACGGGCGGAAACCGTGTATTGCCGAGTGTAGGACTCTCTCTGGTGGAGCAGGATATTCCGAAGTATTATCCGGGCACTGCGATTGCGGTCGGTTCCCTCAGTGAAAAAGACAGTGATCCGAAGTACGACAAACTGACGGTCAAGGCGAAGCTTCACTACGAGAACATTTACGGAGATGATTTGACCACAGATCTCAGTCACTTTGCGACCGAAGGAGCGAGCAATCGCATTGCCTCACAGCGGGTGGAAGTGCCGTATCTGTTAAACCAACTCGGTTACGGAAGTACAAATACCTATCAGGGACGCGAGCTCACGGTAAGCGGACGCCTGCCCTTTGCGCCGAATGCGGACACAAGAAATCTGGTCACAGCAAAAGGGCTCAAGGCTCGCCCGACCTATTATTTGAAAATCGATAAGAGCTTTACCTATGTCGATAACAGTGCGGAGGTCCAGGCTTACAGCACCAATCCTTCAGGCAGCGGAGCCGGTTGGAACGTGGTTCACGATATCGGGGTCAATTTTATCCCGGCGGGCACCGGGGCAGGTCAGTCCGGCCATACGGATTACGGTGTACTCGTCATTACGACCGATCAGTCGCCGGAGAGTGAACTCGGACTTCCGAATCAAAATTTTGCGTCCGGTATGTACGGTTGGAACTACAATGTCAGATTTAAGCTCCAGGCGGACTACTCTGCAGACCCGGTGGTTCTGAAACCGGTGCCGGGTGTCTGGCTTGATACCAAGTTTGATGCCAACCGCGACGGCAACGGCGGCAACGCACAGGGGGTAGATGTCGAGACCACAAACGACAACAATCAGTTGGTGCAGGACGCGCCACGCGGGGCGCAGTTCGGAAATGCGACGGCAGCCAAGGCCGGGGCGAGTGCAAACGAAGCGGAAATGCTCTATGCCGCAAACGACACGACGCATAAGATCAACCAGGTGACGGCGCTCGGTCTGCTTGCCCTCGCACAGGCAAACAAGCCCTTCCAAGAGAGTTCGACCCGTGTTCAGAGCAGAGACCTCAACAACAATCCGAACATCTTTAACGCGAAGGTATTCCTGACCAGTGACGACACGAATCCGACCAACGACTGGGAAATCTATATTCCGGTGCCGAAGGCGGGAGAGCAGTACAGCTATCAGAGCGGCGGTGTGGCACAGACAACACCGGCAGCGCAGTTCAGCATGGATTACTACGGAGTCGACACTTCGACACTCACGGGACTCAACTACACGGTCTCGTATACGACGGATCCGAACCCGGCCGCAAACGGCTATACCAGTGCAAAGGCAGCCGCCTGGACCACGACCAAACCGGCGGATGCCGATATCACCATGGTGAAGCTGAGTGTCACCAACATGCCGCCGGGCAGAAAGGCTTCGGTCACGCTGCAGTATCAGCTGCATGAGAGGAAGAATAAGCTTCTTGACCGGCTGGACGCCGTGGTTGCTTACGGAAACTTCCACATGGGCACGAGCCCCACGCCGTTCTACGGTGCGGCGGGTCAGGCGAGCAATAAGCTCGAATTTCTGCTCACAGACCTGACACTGGACGGATATGCCTTCCAGGACGCAAACTTCAATTCTTTGTATGACGCGGGGACAGAGGCGCTACTTGCCACCGTCCGGATGAAACTGCTCGAAGCGGACGGCGTGACCGACGTACTTCGAAGCGATAACAACCAGACACTGGTAACAGCGACCAACGGGAGCGGTTACTATAAGCTCAATGTGCCGCACGAGGGCAACTGGGTTGTACAGACGGACAGCTCGCTGCTAAGTCCGCTCCGGAAACTCGTCAAGAAAGATCAGGGAATCGATCAGACCATCAACTCCCGCTTTGACCGGAACACAAATCTTGCTGCGGTGACCGTCACGGCAGATGTCCCGGCAGGCAGATATAATCTTCCCAACGTGAATGCGGGATTTTATAACGTGCCGCAGCTTGACCTAGCGGACCAGGTTCTGCATGTCGGGGACAGCGCGACGACTGTGACGCCGAGCCTTCTGAGTCCGGTGGATCCCGCGAATCCTGTCGTCAACTACGGGATTGCGACCGGTGCGCCGACAGACCTCGTGACAGCGACCGGCAGCGGCGCGGTGAGCGGCACGTTGACACCGCAAAAGACAGGCATCACGACCGTGCGACTCACAACGGACGACGGCTACGGAGAACTGATTACCAAAGATGTAAAAGTCACAGTCTGGGCCGATGTAAAGTACGACGGAAACGGTGCGGACAGCGGCAGCATCTCGGCAAACGGCGAACAGCTCTATCCGTCGACAACGGCCGCGGGCGCGGATGCGCACACGGATGAGACGACAGCGAAGAGTTCGGCGGGAACGGCAGGCGTGGACACGCAGTTAGTCCGCGCGGGCTACTACTTTGATGGTTGGAATACAAAGCCTGACGGCACCGGCACTGCTTATGCGGCGGGCGCTGCGATTAAGACCGGAAAGATTGACGGTGATCTCACGCTCTACGCAGTCTGGAGACCGGTGCCCCCGGCGACCGACAGCTTCAACATCGAGAAACTCTTAAAGGGCGACTACGGCCTCCTGCCGGACGGTCAGCGCGCCCCGCTCACCGCAGAGAACTTCAGCTTCACGCTGACCGGCACTTCGTTTACGGCAGCGCATGTGACGGCGGAACCGATGCCGACCGGTTCCGCGAAGGAAAGCTCCCGCGACGAGACCCCGGGACAGAATCCTGTGGTCAAGTATACGCTTCCGAGCGGCGACCTCTCGTTAATTACCCCGGGTTCCCCGGTGTTAACCGAGAATGCGACAGCGGGCGTCACCTTCGCGAGCGGCAACTTTAGCTTCACGATGCCCGGCACCTATGTTTACACTCTCAAGGAAGAGGCGGGCAGCGCACAGTACTACGGCTATAACGCCCGCGTCTACACGATTACCTATGTGGTGACCCAGAGCGGCAGCGGTCTCGGCAATGCGCTGAGTTTTGTTCGGACGATTAGCTACCAGGATCCTGTAAGCGGAGCGGCGGTTAATGTCCAGTCGGCAAGCTTTGAAAATACCTATCAGCTGCCGCGCTACACGGTGACCTTCGATCCGGATCAGGGCAGCTTTACGCCTCCGGCACAGACGCATCGCTACGGCGACCGCGTATCAGAGCCGCCGGTACAGAACAATGCGGCAGGCGTTGCGACCTCTCCGGCGGGAGAGCGCTACGGCTATCACTTTAAGCACTGGAAGGCACCGGACGGCACACAGTTCCAGTTTGTCGGAAGCTCTGTCAGAGCGAATCTCACGTTGACCGCAGGCTGGGAAATTAATACCTACCCGGTCAAGGTGCTGGACTCCGCATCGGCAGATGCGCCGCACGCGAACGAGGTCATCTTTGACAACGGCGGGGCACAAATGACGCATGGCACGGTGCTGAACGCGCCGACTGCGCCGGAGAATAAGACCGGCTACCACTTTGACCACTGGGAGAATGACGCGGATCACAGTACTTTTACCTTCGGAAACCCGGTCACGGGACCGCTCACAATTCGCGCGGTCTATGCACCGAATGCGTATACGGTGAAGTACGATAAGAACGCGGCAAGCGCGTCCGGCACGACGGCGGATTCCGCCCATGTCTACGATCAGACGAGAGCGCTCACCGCAAACGGCTATACGAACCCCGGCTATTACTTTGCGGGCTGGAGCCGCACGGCGGGCGGCACGACGGTCGACTTGAACGACGGCGACAACGTGCTGAATCTGACGACGCAGAACAACGGAACGGTGACGCTCTATGCTGTCTGGCAGCCGGTTACGCCGGTCAGCGACAGCTTCGATGTGAGTAAGCTTTTGTTCGGAGACTTCGGTTCCCTGCAGGGCGGCGAAACCGCACCCCTGGTGCCGGATACCTTCCGCTTTGTATTACAGTCGGTCACGACCCCGGCGGGCGCTACGACGGTGCTTCCGGTGGTTCCGGGCGGCGGTGCCGCTTCGGGCATCACGGTGACCCCGGGGGCCGGAACCATGGGCTATGCGCTTCCGAGCGCGCAGCTGCAGGTTCCGAGTGCGGGCAGCCAAGCGGCGACCGCAGGAGCGGCAGCGGTTGCAAACTTCCCGGCAGGCCTCTTTACCTTTAGCTTCCCGGGCACCTATGTCTATACCCTAAAGGAGACCGCGGGTTCCGCACAGTACTACAGCTACGATCCCGCCGTCTACACGATTACCTTTACGGTGACACAGAGCGCTGGCGCGCTCGGCGCGGGAACCGGCAATTCGCTTGCAGTGACGCGAAGCATTACCAAACAGAGTGGAGCTGCAAGCACAGCGGCGACCGAGCTGCAGTTTGAGAACCGCTACACCCTGCCGCGCCTTACGGTGCAGTACGACGCTGAGGGCGGCAGCCACACGCCGGCAAACGAGAGCGTGCGCTACGGCGACTATGCGACGGTACCGCCGGTTCAGAACAACGCAGTGGGCGTCCCGACCTCCCCGGCAGGAGAGAAGACAGGCTACCACTTCCTCTACTGGACGGATGCTGCGGGAACGCAGTTCGCGTTTGGCTCGACGCCGATTCATGCGAACACGACTCTTCACGCAAAGTGGGAGATTAACCGCTACACCGTTACAGTGCAGGATGCGCCGGATGCAGATGCGGGGCACCAAAACAATCAGCTCGCACAGCATAACAATGTTGCACACGGGGACACGAGTCTCACGGCACCGGTGCAGCCGGAGAACAAGACCGGTTACCACTTCGACCACTGGGAAGACCAGAACAACACGGCTTATACCTTCGGGTCCCCGGTAACCGGCGATACGACGGTACATGCGGTTTATACGCCGAATACGTATACGGTGAGTTTTGAGCCGAACGCAGGCGGCGCGACCGTGAACGGCAGCATGCCGAACCTGAACATGACTTACGATACGGCGCAGAACCTGCCTGCAAACCAGTTTAGCCGTCCGGGTTATCAGTTCATGGGCTGGGGCCTCACGCCAACCGCGACGACACCCGCTTACTATGACAGTGCTTCGGTCAACAACCTGACGACGACCAACGGTGCGACCGTGCGCCTCTATGCGCTCTGGACAGCCGTGACGCCGTTTGACCACGACCCGGCACTCACGAAGATCCTTGGCGGAGAGGCACACCGGACATTGCTGACCGGTGAGACCACACCGCTGACACCGGAGACCTTCCGCTTTGAGCTGAAGGCTGTCAGCACGACTGTGCCGGGCATGACAACGCTGCCGATGCCGGCCAATACACACGGCGCACAGACCTACACCGTGACGCATACGGGGGACGGCACGGAACAACTCGGTTCGATTCGCTTCCTGTTTGCGGGCGACTATGTCTATGAGCTCCGCGAGCTTGCGGGCACAGCGCTTGCCGGCAGCCCGGCGGCTGTACAGGGCAGTTACACATATGATGCGGCAGTGTATCGGCTGACCTATCACATCACGCGGGCCGGAACGGTGATGAACGGCAGCGTGACGGTTGAGAAGCAGACGGCGGGAGGTGCCTTCTCGGCACCGGTTGCCTATACGACGGCGACAGCTCCGGCCTTTACGAATGATTACCTCCTGCCGCGCTATACCGTGAGCTTCCAGTCGAACGGCGGCAGCGTAACCCCGGCACCGCAGGTCATTGTCTACGGCGACCCGGTGATTGCACCGCCCACGGTCGGCGGCTCTCCGGCGGGTTCCCGCACGGGCTATGATTTCGGCGGCTGGCAGAACCCGGACGGCAGCCCGGTGAACTTTGCGACACCGGTGACCGGCAACCTGATTCTGACAGCCGGATGGACGCTTCGTCACTATACGGTGACGGTGCAGGATGCGCCGGATGCCGACCCGGGACATCAGAATCAGATCATCACGCAAGACACGAATGCCGTGCACGGCAGTACGCCGACCGAGCCTGCGCGTCCGGACAACAAGACAAACTTTATCTTTGACCACTGGGCAAAACCGGACGGCTCGACTTACAACTTCGACGAGCCGCTGACCGGGGATCTCACGATTCACGCGGTCTACCGGCAGAAGCGCTATACAGTGCGCTACGATTCCGGCACGCCGCATTCCGTCGGCAGCATGACAGATTCGCACTTCGGCGGCGGAGATACCAACCCGCTTCCGCCGAATCAGTACGCGCGTCCGGGCTATACCTTCGGGGGCTGGAGCCGCACGCCGGGCGCAACGACGCCTGATTATGCGGACGGTCAGCCGGTTACGAATCTCACGACTTCGGACGGAGTTACCGTGACCCTCTATGCGGTCTGGAATCCGGCGAGCCCGGCAGTCCTTCACGATCCGCCGGTGCAAAAAATCATTACCGGCGGCACACCGCACAATGCGGGGACCTTTACCTTCCTGCTCCGCGCGGTCAGCACGACAGCACCGGAGGCGGCAGGGGTTCTCCCGATGCCGCTCGCAGCGGGAAGTAATCAGGAGATGCGGCTCGAAATTCAGGGCGCGGGAACCGGAGAGTTCGGAGACATTAGCTTCCGCCTTCCGGGAACCTATGTCTACGAGATTCGGGAGCTTCCGCTCGGCAGAAAGGGTTTCACGTTTGACACGGAGCCTGTGACCGTGACCTATGTGGTCACCCAGAGCGGTTCTGTTCTGAATGCGACCCGGACCATGGAGAAGAGAGGCCAGGCGGTGAATGAGGCGGTCTTCACGAATGAGTTCGAGAAACCCTACTACACCATCACCTTTGATCCGAACGGTTCCTGGATGCGGATTCCGCAGCAGTCGGTCAAGGAGGGAGAGCACGGTAAGGATCCTGCGCAGCGTATGCTCCGCACCGAGAGCAAGTTCATCGGCTGGTATTTAAACGGACAGCCGTATGACTTCAATGCGCCGGTCTATGACGACATCACACTGGTAGCGGAGTATGAGTACAAATACAGTCCCGACAACATCGGCGGCGGCGGTGGCGGAACCGGCGGAAAGGGCGGCGGGAAACCGACGGCCAAGCCGATTACACCGGCTGTACCGGTTACACCCGTGACAACGGAAGAAAAGCCGACCGAGGAGAACGGAGAGGAGGAGAGCAGGCAGACGGCAGAGACCGTAGCGCAGAGTGACACGCGGGGACGGCAAAGACAGAAATATACTGAGGATACCCCGGAGAAGGGCAGACGAAAGAAAAAACGTCGCCTACCGAGAACGGGAGAAGCAAGCACAACCTTTGTATTCTTCACAGAAGAAAAGCGAAGAGAGCAGTAAATGAGGCAGTAGAAAAGGATACAGTTCAGCGGAGATGTTGCCATAACAACATCTCCGCCTTTTTTGATATTTTTGGTCTACTTTACGGTGGACAGTCGTATAAAACTATGATAAAAATTAATATTAGATTAAATGTATAATGCGGTGGTATTGCCGTGCAACAAGGAGGTTTTGATGAAAGAAGGATGTCGAAAGTACTGGAAGCGTGCGCTCGCATTGCTTCTTGCGCTGCTCCTCGGATTGGAGGGGTTACCGCTTCAGACATTTGCGGCCCCTCGGTGGGGAAGCTACATTCCGTTGATTAGCAGTCGGGATGAAGACGAAGAGGAGGATTATACCGAAGATGCCGAGCTCGTTGATGACAGGCCGGTACTCAGTGCCGGTACGCAACTGTTTTCACTCAGTGCGCTCCGCGCCTCTGGCTCCAATGCCTCAATGAGCAATGCGCTCTTCCGAAATATGTTGCTTGCGACACCGTACAGCGCATTTCGCCAGGCTACCGGCGGATATGCGGCCTGGACGGGACCGGTGGAAGATGCCAGTCTCACGGCGAGCAATAACTATGTCAAACTGGATCCTGCGAATGCAGTCTTGAAAACGCCCGCGGATTTTGCCATCGGCAAGTACGGCGAGCGTATTTTCAGCGTGCAGTTTGCGTTTCGCCCGAGTGAAGTCTCGGATCTTGTCAGAAACAACCTTGCGATGGAACTCTGGATTCCGTCCGGCTTTAACTTAAACGGAATTCCGAGTCTAAACGGCGTGTCATTTTCGAGTGCCCGTCAGGCAGACGGCAGCACGGTCCTTGTGGGCATTCCGACCCCGACAACCGCGAGCGTCAGCGGTCAGATTACCGTCACACAGGATGCCAATAAACTCATCAATGAGCTGCCGATCTCCGGCGGTGAATTGCCGTTCCGCATGCGCATTATCAACAATTACCGTTCTACCGATCCGAGCAAGCCGCCGACACTCTATGCCTTGAATAGCGGAGATCACGACAAGACCGCGGAGTTGAAGCTCACAACAGTCCATGGTAATCCGACGGTTACCGTTACGAATCTCTCGGACAGTCAGACCTTTATGCCCGGCGAGATAACCGGTGCCCAAAGCGCAAATGCAACCTTTGCCGGAAACATGGTAGGGCGCAATGTCAAGACGAGCCAGGATTATCGCGCATCGGCAGAGGACAATGCCTACTACATCCTCGGCGATGCAAATATGGGACTCAAAGGGCCTTGGAGACGCAAGGGATTTGAAATTACGGTGCACAAGGACGAGGGCTATCTTGCGGACGGAACAAGAATCCACTTTGTCTTACCGGATGAGGGCGTGCGTTTTGACCAGGGCGGTGTGCTCTATTGGGCTTACAAGACCGATGACGGAATCGAGCTTCCGTGGACGAATATCGGGGACCGCAATACCTTTGCAATCGGCGGAAATATTCGCGACCTGACCATCAACGGCGTATCGCTCTATAACCAGCAGGTGACGGCCAATGCATATCGTGAAGCGGTTCCGGGATCGCAACTCAGCTATGCGGACATCTATCGAAAGCCGGGTACTTTCCATCTGCGCTATTATCCGATGATGTATTATAACCGTCTCTATGAAGGCAACTGGGCGAATACGACTTATACAGCTGCATCCGGTTCCTATCTGGAGCAGCCGGATAACACGAACTTCGGTGCAAAGGCAAAGACCGAAGGTTCCCCGCTTAAGTTTACCTTAGTACAGGGAACCACACCCATACGTTTGAGAAACGATATCCTGGATCATACGCTCGGAGCCGATTATATTCCGACGGTGCTGAACTCTGTTCCCCAGTACAGCACGACTTCTCCGGAGTATGCCGACACCGAGGAATTGAAGGCTTCGTTCCGCTTTGACGATGCGGACGATGCGTTTAAAATTCAGGACAATCTTTCCGTCAAGTATGATTACGAGGAAGCACTTGCCCCGTATTACCTGAATAACTTGGGACTCGATCCGAAATACGGGCTCAGCTATCGGCTCTACATCAAGGATGCCGTGACGGGGCAGGTAGAAGTGAGAACGCTGGTACCGGGAAACGAGTATCCGACTTACACGCCACAGAGCATCAGCTACGCAGGGCAGACCGTTACCGAGTCCGTCATAGACGGCAGCGGCATTACGGACTACACCTTTGCGGATGCCGATGCGGCGGGCAACCGGAAGTATATTTCCCGCATTGAAGTCTTTAAGAAGAAGTACGACTATAACCACAAAGGAAGTTACAGCCTCTGGCAGTGGGGGGCGGGCAATGATAAGAACTGGTTTACCTATAAGCTCCGCGCCTATCATCACCGCCTTTCGGACGGCACCGATATCCCGGATAACTACGAGGCAAAGATTCAGCGGAGCGTTACCTCCGATCAGATTGCGGCAGAGAACGGAGAGGCGCAGTTTGCTAAGGAGTTCAAAATCAGAACACGCCACCTCTCGGACAATCTTCGCGCGGTCATAGACGGCTTGAATCCGATGGAGGTCAATAAACATCCGGAGATTAACGCCTTCGGCCTCTTCGGTGTGGTCAAGTATCCGGATACGATGGACTACAACGTAGATGCGAACGGCGCACCGATTGCATTCGGACAGCCGAACTATGATCCGGTTGTCATGGAAATCGCGGGAGATGCCGTCACGCTCGCAGAGTATCTCGAAAAATCCGATTTACGTCTCCTCGGTGTTACGGATCAAAATGGAACCTACCACGACCTCGCAGCAGAGGGCATTAACTCCGAGGATCCGGCCTACTTAAAGGATGGTATTTCGCGTTATTCGAATACGCGAGAGACAGTATTCACAAATGCAAATGACAACGGTCCGTTTGACGGCAAGGTCTACGATTTAAAGGCAATCGCAAATCAGCTCGGAACCGGTTATTTTACCGGAATGGTGGTTGCGCTCGAGAACATCAACAGCGTAAAGAGCAATACGGTGGGCGGAAACAAGCAGAATTATCGTTTTTTCACCCAGAAGGTATATCCGGGGCACATGAATTACGATGCGGTGGTCGGAACCGCGGGTGCCGCGGATTTGCCGAAGCAGCTGAGATACTCCAATGCGCTCTATTGTCGCTACAGCGATTATAAAAGTGAAGTGGTGGATCACAATCCGCCGCAAGATACCACGATTCACGGCATCAGCCAATATCACGGTACGGCGCGAAAGGCGAACGGAAATTCAGCGAAATTAATTCTCGGAGACAGCGCCAAGGGAATTTCCGTGTTGGATCTCGACTACTATGTGAATCCCTGGTCTGTGATTGACGAATCCAGACTCGGACAGGATTTTTTCCCGCCGGGCGCTGCGACGGATTTGAATCGGACGCTCTACAAAGTCAATGCCATAGGGCAGGGACTCGGACGCACAACCCCGAATGAAGTCAATTACCGAGAACTGGAGCTCACACGCATCGAGGTAGATAATACCGGCGTGACATATACCAATAGCGCGCAGCCGGAGATTTATTACCAGAATGCAAGTCTGGATTTTTCCGGAACTAGTCCCAGGCTGCTTTCGCTGGTCAATGCGATCAGTTTCGGCGTGCAGTATTCCAGAACTTATCAGAACTTTATCATCGATGCGACGCTTTCGGACGGAACGACCAAGCACATTGAAGACACCCTGATGGGACAGGCGACGAGTGGTTTTAACGGACGACTCCATTATGTGATTCCCGGTGTCGATGTCAAAAACGGCCCCTACATCACGGCGCTCAAGATCAGTTTCCCAAACGAACTCAACTGGGGTGTCAACAATACCAAGATGGCGGCGGACGGTTCGGTCGGCGGAAACGGACTCCTGCCGACGGTCGGTCTCTCCTTGGTAAAACAAGACATTCCGAAAAAATATCCGGGCACCACGATCCCGGTCGGTTCGCTGAGCGAAAAAGACAGTGATGCGAACTACGATAAGCTGACCGTCAAGGCAAAACTCCACTTTGAGAATGTCTACGGCGACGATATGACCACAGATGCGAACCGCTTCACGGTGGAAGGCGCTTCCGAGCGAATTGCGGGACAGCAGGTCAATGTCGGCTTTTTACAGAACTCACTGAACTACCAGGGAATTACGACCTATCAGGGACGGGAACTCTCCGTTGCCGGAGAGCTGCCCTTTGCACTCACGCCGAGTACGTATAACTATGCGCTCAGTAAGAATTTGAAGATACGTCCGACTTATTATATTAAGGTCGACAAGAGCTTTACCTATGTTGACGGCAGCATGGTGGTTAAGGCCTATCAGAAAAATCCCGCGGGATCGTGGGTATGGGGGCAGAGCAGTGCAAGCGTGAATTTTGTGCCTGCCGGAACAGGGGCCGGTGAGTCCGGTCATGCGGATTACGGTGTTCTTGTTGTTTCCATGGACCAGACGCCGGATTCGGAACTCTCTTTACTCGGCCGCTATCTGGGCAGCAGCAACGGCTCTCTTTGGACGGGAACTTCCTATCAATTAAATTTCCGATTGCAGGCGGGTTATTCCGCAGATCCGGTCAATGTAAAGCCGCTGCCCGGCGTTTGGCTCGACACCAAGTTTGACGCAAACCGCGACGGGAACGGCGGCAATGCGGACGATGTCACGGTCGAGACAAACAATGAGAACCGGCAGTTGGTACAGGACGGACCGCGCGGCGCGCAGTTCGGAAATGCGACGGCTGCAAAGGCAGGTGCGAGTGCGAACGAAGCGGAGATGCTCTATGCCGCAAACGACACGACGCACAAGATCAACCAGGTGACGGCACTAGGCTTACTCGCGTTTGCGCAGGCAACCAAGCCCTTTGCGGAGAGCGCAACGGTCGTGGAGAGCCGAGACTTGAACAACAACCCGAACATTTTCAGTGCGAAGGTTTTTCTCACCAGTGACGATGTGAACCCGACCAACGACTGGGAGATTTATATCCCGGTGCCGAAGAAGGGAGAGCAGTTCAGTTACCAAAGCGGCGGAACGACGCAGACCACCCCGGCAGCGCAATTTGCCATGGATTACTATGGTGTCGATGCATCGGCGCTCACGGGTCTCAATTACACGATTTCGTATACGACGGACCCGAACCCGGCAGCAAACGGCTACACCGGTGCAAAGGCTGCAACCTGGACCACGGCCAAACCTGCAGATGCCGATATTACCATGGTCAAGGTGAATGTGAGCAACATGCCGGCGGGAAGAAAGGCATCGGTCACGCTTCGCTATCAGTTGCACGAGCGAAAAAATAAGATTCTCAACATGGATGATTATATCGTGACCTACGGAAACTTCCGTATGGGCACGAACCCGACACCGTTTTACGGTGCAAGCGGACAGTCCAGCAATACACTGCGCTATATTTTGCGAGACTTGACCTTGAATGGATATGTCTTCCAGGATACCGATTTTAACTCGGTGTATGATGCCGGGACAGACAGCTATCTGAGCGGCATCCAAATGCGTCTTCGCGAGGCGGACGGTGTCACGGAAGTGCTGCGAAACGACAACAATCAGGTGTTTGCCAACGGAACCAACGGCTTAGGGTATTACAGTCTCTACGTTCCGCACGAAGGCAACTGGACGGTCTGGGCTGACCGTTCCGGGGTATCGCCTGCGAGAAAGCTGGTCAAAAAGGATCAGGGCAGCGATCCGAGTGTGAGTTCTCGCTTTGACCGGAATACAGATCTTGCAACGGTCACGGTGATGGCAGATATTCCGGCGAGACAGTTTAATCTTCCCAATGTAAACGCGGGCTACTATAACGTGCCGCAGCTTGACCTCGCGGACCAGGTACTCCACGTAGGCGATGCCGCGACCACGGTGACGCCGACACTCACGAACCCGGTGGATCCGACGAACCCGGTCGTGAACTATGCGATTCAGACGGGCGCGCCGACGGACCTCGTGACGGCGACCGGCAGCGGCACGGTAAGCGGTACATTGACGCCACAGAAGACAGGTATCACAACTGTGCGACTCACAACGGACGACGGTTACGGAGAACTGATTACCAAGGATGTAAAGGTCACAGTCTGGGCCGATGTGAAGTACGACAGCAACGGCGCGGACAGCGGCAGCATCTCGGCAAACGGTGAACAGCTCTACCCGTCTACGACAGCCGCGGGCGCGGATGCGCACACGGATGAGACGACGGCGAAGAGTTCAGCGGGAACGGCGGGCGTAGACACACAGTTAGTCCGTGCAGGCTACTACTTTGACGGCTGGAACACAAAGCCGGACGGCACAGGTACCGCGTATGCGGCGAGCGCTGCGATTAAGACCGGCAAGATTGACGGAGACTTAACACTCTACGCGGTCTGGAGACCGGTGACGCCGGCGACGGATAGCTTCAGCATCGAGAAACTCTTAAAGGGCGATTACGGCCTCCTGCCGGACGGTCAGCGCGCTCCGCTCACTGCAGAGAACTTCAGCTTCACGCTGACCGGCACTTCGTTTACGGCAGCACATGTGACGGCAGAGCCGATGCCGACCGGTTCCGCGAAAGAGAGCTCTCGCGATGAGACGCCGGGGCAGAACCCGGTTGTGAACTATACGCTTTCCTCCAATGACCTCTCGCTGATTACACCGGGCTCCCCGGATGCGACGGTCAATGCGACAGCGGGTGCTACCTTTACAAGCGGCAATCTGACATTTACGATGCCCGGCACCTATGTCTATACGTTAAAGGAGAACGCAGGAAGTGCCCAGTATTACGGCTACGATGCGAAGGTCTATACGATTACCTACGTGGTGACGCAGACGGGTGCCGGACTCGGCAACGGCCTGACGGCAGTCCGAACCATTTCGCACATCGATCCGACGAGCGGCGCAGCGGTGACCGATACACAGGCAAGTTTTGAGAATACCTATACCTTGCCGCGTTACACGGTTACCTTCGATCCGGATCAGGGCAGCTTTACGCCGCCGACCCAGACGCATCGCTACGGCGACCGCGTGACCGAGCCGCCGGTACAGAACAATGCGGCAGGCGTTGCGACCTCCCCGGCGGGAGAGCGCTACGGCTATCACTTTAAGCACTGGAAGGCGCCGGACGGCACACAGTTCCAGTTTGTCGGAAGCTCTGTCAGAGCGAATCTCACGCTGACCGCGGTCTGGGAGATCAATACCTACCCGGTCAAAGTGCTCGACTCCGCATCGGCAGACGCACCGCATGCGAATGAGGTCATCTTTAACAACGGCGGTGCGCAGATGACGCACGGCACGGTGCTGAATGCGCCGACCGCGCCGGAGAATAAAACCGGTTACCACTTTGACCACTGGGAGAACGACGCAAATCACAGTACCTTCACCTTCGGAAACCCGGTCACGGGTCCGCTGACCATACGTGCGGTCTATGCACCGAATGCGTATACTGTGAAGTATGATAAAAATGCGACAAGCGCAAGCGGCTCGACGGCGGATTCCACTCATGTCTATGACCAAACACGCGCACTTACAACAAACGGCTATACGAACCCCGGCTACTACTTTGCGGGGTGGAGCCGCACGACGAGCGGCACGACGGTCGACTTGAACGACGGTGACAACGTGCTGAATCTCACAACGCAGAACAACGGAACCGTCACACTCTATGCAATCTGGCAGCCGGTTACGCCGGTCAGCGACAGCTTCGACGTGAGTAAGCTTCTCTTCGGAGACTTCGGTGCCCTGCAGGGCGGCGAGACCG